>JAYSVZ010000616.1:0-3827 GCA_043718305.1 Planctomycetota bacterium
AAGCCCGCTCCGCCTTCGGATGACCCGGCTGGCCACCGCGTTTCCTCTTCGACTTCGGCTTCGGGATGTCCTGCGGACTCCCCGGCGTCCCCGGCAAAACCGCAACATCCACAGGCCGCTCAGGCCGCCGAAACCGATCGTACTTCTTCAACTCCCGCTCGAGTTGAGCCACCCGCGCTTCCAACTCCTCGACCCGCTGCTGCCACGCCCGACGCTGCGCCTCAAAAAACGCCCGCACCGCCGGAGTCATCTCCCGCTCAACCTCCGCCGGGATGTGATCCATGGGCGACATCCCCGTATCTGTCGCAGATCCCGCCCCCCGCGCGAAGACCAATTCTCAAACGGGGTGTGAACGGTTACCGAACGCATGTCCGTTGTGATTGGGAGGTTGGAGTCCAGCCTTTAGGCTGCTCCGAGTCCGGCTAAGGAACGTTTGACAAATGATTGTCGTGGTTCGCTCCGCGAACCAACGTTGGATTGCGGAGCAATCACACGACGATCGAACAGTCATGGATCGAACGGTCCTAAAGCCTGAACGCCAACCCACAAATCAAGCCTTGACGAGGCACTCGTCCATTCGGCAACTGATACAATCACAAAGGCCGCCCGAAGTTCGGACGGCCTTTGATGTCATTTTGGTGCAGCTGTCACTTCGATGGACAGTCAGAACTACTCGGCGGCCTTCGGCAGTTCGCCCGCCTTGAAGATTTCGTCGTAGGTCTTCTCGCCTTCCTTCTTCTCGCCAGCCTTCTTGATGGCTTCGGCGATCTTGGTTTCGTCCTTGACGTTCTTGGCTCCGAGGGCTTCGGACAGTGCCTTGCCGTAGTCACTGACCTTCTTCTTGTTCTTGCCCAGTTCCCCGTGGCAGACGGCGCACTTCAATTCAGCGACCTTCTTGTTGTCTGGGTGGGCTTTTGTCGCCCCCTTGAGGTAATCCGGGCGGGCTTCGGCTTGCGAAGCGAACAGGCCAGCCACAATGGCCAACACGACGAACGATGCGAACTTCTTCATGAATGTCTCCAGACAGTCCAGTTGAGGCCGAAGGTGTGACCCACCCGAAATCGTTTCCGACCGGGAGCAGTCAGCTCATTGTGCATTGATCCCTACACCACACCTTCGGGCACTCCATTAGATGCAGAACCGGTCAAAAAGTCAATGTGTCCAATGCTGATTTACTGATGGGTGAATGGGTGTGGTCGGCCCATTCCATCGCTCGCACACCCGCCGCCCGCCCGCCGCCCGCCACCAGAAAATGCCGCATGGTGACCTGCTGTGCCTATTCAACTGGTAAAACGCACCAAAGCCAGAGGGCGAGAGGGCGAAAAAATATCGTTTCGGGGTGACACGGCCGCTCACCGCCCCCAGTCGAAGGCGATATCCATCGCCGGTGCGGAGTGCGTCACGGCCCCGATGCTGATCCGCTCGACCCCGGTCGCCGCGATAGCAGCAATCGTGCCAAGGTTCACCCCGCCAGAAGCTTCGAGCAACACGCCCGGAGCGAAGCGATCACGAACGGCGATCGCCTCTCGCAGTTGGTCGAGCTGCATGTTGTCCAGAAGGACGATCTCCGGGCGTTCGTGAAGGGCGTCGTTGAGTTGCCCGATCGTGTCGACTTCGACTTCGACCGGCTTTCCTGGCCAGCGGTTTCGAGCGTGACGGATGGCAGCTGCGACGGAACCGTCGGGCGAATGTGTGCGCCAGGAGGCGAGGTGGTTGTCCTTAATCAGGATCCCATCGTACAGACCAATGCGGTGGTTGGTCCCCCCTCCACAGCGGACCGCGTATTTTTGCAGCGACCGCCAGCCGGGCCAGGTCTTGCGGGTGTCCAGAATTAGAGCCCGCGTTCCGGCGACGGCCTCGACGAACTGCCGCGTCAGGGTCGCCACGCCACTGAGAGCGGTCAGAAAGTTCAACACCGTACGCTCACCGGTCAGCAGCCCCCGCACCGGTCCCGTCAAGTTGGCCAGCACGCGCCCCGGCTCAACCAATTCGCCGTCGCGAGCTAGCAAGTCGATCTCGACCGCGTGGTCCACTTTCTCGAAAACCGCCGCGACAATGGGGAGTCCGCAAACCACTCCCCGGCGGCGGGCCACGATTTGAACCGTCCCCGGCTGATCCTCGGGGACAAGGGCGACCGAGGTCAGATCGCTCGCCCCACGCAGGTCTTCCTCCAATGCGCAGGCGATCAGATCGATCGCCCGCAGGCGTTCCTCGTTCCCGAAACTCTGTTCCATCAATGCCATCCCCGAGTGCTCACACCCATCAACATGCCGTTCGCAGTGGGGCCTGTTGTTGATGCCGAGTGTCGGTGATCCTCGGAGATGTTTGCAACCCAGGGACTCCGCCATCGACTCCGTCGACCTAGACTTTATCCATCATAAGCTGTCTGGGCTCGAACCACCGCATACACTCGACTCTTTGTCACTGTTTAGGAAGCACGTCTGGAATCTAGATGGAACGCACGAGAGATAGCCGGTATTATTCCTTCGGTAGTATTGCGAGGCTTTGCATCATCAGTTCTGGAAGTCACCCGATGAACGTCTTGGAATCATTCGACCTTTCCGCCGCCCACAGCATTCCAACCGAGGTCTCTCCGAATCTGGACCCTCGATTGCAATGGTGGATCGCCAGTTTGCGGGCTGGATCCATGAAGCAGGCGTCCACATCCACGAGACGTGATGAAGTGGCGGTCATCGCCAAAGTGACCGATGCCGGGCAGTGGGCCGCCTTGAGTGAAGTTCGGTCACCCTCTCTGATTGGAACAAGTGGGGCGTATTCGATCGTCACGGGGCGCATCCCGATCTCGCGGGCAGAGTCTGTTCGGGGCCAAGCGTTTGTGAAGAGTCTGAAAGCCTCGCAGGATTTGCAGCCCAACTTGGATCAATCCACGAACGAAACTGAAGCTCGTCCCCACCAACTCCCCAGTGGAACTCTCTCCCAAGGTGGCCAAGGAGCCGTCGTGGGGATTATTGATTACGGCGGCGATTTCGCGCATGAGAACTTCAAGCTGGATGGGGGAACCACTCGAATCCTGGCATTGTGGAATCAGAATGCGAGTGCCAGCAGCAGCAGCCCGTTCGGTTATGGTCGAGAGTACAGTGCCGCAGAGATTAATCTGGCGCTGCAGACATCCAACCCCTACTCGGCACTTTCATATGATCCAGCGGATTATGAGGATCCCGGCGATCCCGGATCGCATGGCACGCACGTGATGGACATTGCGGCGGGCAATGGTCGAGGGACTGCAATTCCCGGATTGGCCCCGAGCGCAGACTTGATCTTCGTCAACATTTCTCACGCGGCGGACCCCTCCGGCACCAGCGTCGTTGGGAAATCGTTTGGCGATTCGGTGCGATTGCTGGAAGCGGCGAAGTACATCTTTGACAAAGCTGGAAACAAGCCGTGCGTCGTCAATATCAGTCTGGGAACTAATGGGGGCCCTCACGACGGAACCACTCTGGTCGAGCAAGGACTGGACAGTCTTGTTTCCGCCCAGGCTAACCGCGCAATTGTGTTGGCGGCTTCCAATTCTTTTGATGATGGCATTCATGCGACCGGAACCGTCCCCCAGGGAGGACAGCGTGACATTCGGTGGCAGTTGCTGGCGATCCCGGCCCGGAGTCTCGAACTGGAGCTCTGGTATCCGGGTGCCGATCGATTCACCGTCGAATTGATCGATAGCGCAGGAGTCAGCCGGGCCACCGTCCCGCCCGGTCAGAACAAAACGCTCCAGATCGGCACCAAGGTGGTCTTTATCGCCAACCGACTGGCCGACCCCAACAACGGGGACAACATGATCGGAGTGTTCCTGGCGAATGGAATTAGTC
>JAYSVZ010000617.1:0-12045 GCA_043718305.1 Planctomycetota bacterium
CACCAACAACGAAGCCGAACGCAGCCTCCGCCCCGCCGCCCTCGATCGCCACACCGGCCGGACCAGCAAAACCCCCAGCGGTGCCCGCCGCCGATCGATTCTCGTCAGCGTGCTGGAATCGGTGAAACTGCACCTGCCAAAGTTCACACTGGAAAGCCTGCTCACCGAAATCACCCGCTGGCACCACACCGGCCAATCACTGTTCGCGGACCTGCTCAAGAAGACCCACCAAACCGCCCCCACCGCATCAACCCCCGCACTGTCAATCCTTGAGAAACTCTACCCCAAACCCACCTGACGAGTGCGAAATGGACAGCTACCATTCCACAAAGACCATGTCCATCAATTCTCAAGTGCTTCCGAAAAGGAATTGCTCGATCAAGAATTGCACCACAAAGGCCAGCATGAATTGATAGCTGTAAAGTACGGTCTCACCACAAATCTCCTCGGAGCCATTTATTTTATGGCGATACCCATGGCGGCAACGCTCATGACTAGTTTGGTATTAACGGGGAGACTTTCGCCTGGCTTTCTGATCCCGGCGGGACTTCCCATAATTTCCCCCCCCCTTCTGAGCCAATTCGTCCACCCCTTTCTGCACTGCCCCGAGAAGGAAGTTCGAATCAAAGCTGGACCTCTAATCGCCTGGATCATCCACTCCCCCTATGGTCGATGGGCCAGAAAGTCGCACTACATCCATCACCGACACCCCGCATACAACTTTAACCTCCTCCCAGGCGGCGATTTTGTGCTGGGAACTTATCGTGCTCCCACGCCGGGCGAACTGCTGGACATGACAGCCATCGGACTGCTTTCGCCAACCGGAGAGCGGGGAAGCCCCGGTTGATTCGGCACGGTGGCACTGACAACGTAGATGCCACTGCCGAATGAGGGTCGATTCGGGTGGCACTGGCGAGGGCTTTGACTCGCCAGTGTCGGGGAACCAGTCGCCTCTTGAGAGTCGGCTGAGGCTCGTAAGCACTGGCAGTCCAAAACCACCGCCAGTGGCACTGTGGCACTGTGGCACTGTGGCACCCGGCGGGGTACCCATGCTACAAAAATCGTGCCATTCCACCATTCCACACTTGTCCCTCTCTGCCTCACTGGAATTCCCTGATCATGATACGATAATGGTTGTGTCACAACTCGGTGTGGAGATGAGTCCGTGTCTCGGCGAGATAAACTTCTAGAGAAGATGAGGAGTCGCCCTGGCGATGTCCGCTTCTCCGAAGTGGATGCTTTTCTGACGGCACATGCGTTCGTCTTGTTCAACCAGCGGGGCAGCCATTGTTCTTACCATCGTGACGATGGGCGTGTGTTGACCATTGTGAAGCCCCACGGCGGACGGAAGACTTGCCATCCTGCCGACATTCAGCGACTCTTGAGGGTGTTGGGCCATGAAGACCACGCATGAGTATCGCAGCTACGTGTTCACGGTGACGTACGAGGCTCGCGATCCGGCCTATGTCGTCGACTTTCCGGACATTCCCGACATCATCACGAGCGGGCAAACACTGGACGAAGCATTCCGGCATGCCTGCGAGGGGCTCGACTTGCACCTTGAAACCTTGCAGAAGCTGGGGAAGCGGAGTCCGAAGGCCCGGTATCGACTGGTGGTTGAGGCCGTGAAGTGAAGGTGTGGTGCTCAAGATCGCTGCATCGCACGTGACGATTGACGCCAGAATCAAACTTGCGATCCAAACCCACAGGCAGCGGCAGATCAAATCACATCTTCTGGGGATATGGTCGGTTTTTCCGCCAGGACTACTGAGGCGATAACGCGGTCTGCTCCAGTCGGCGCATGCGCTGGTAGCGATCGACGACTTCGGGAGAAGCGATGGTCGGTAAGTTTCGGCTCAGGACGAGGTTCTCCAATGTGTCGATCAATCGGCGGTACTTGATTTCTTTCAATTCATGCTGATCCCCCTTCTGGGCGAGAACCTCCCGGTCTTTGCGGCGCTGTTCGTACACGGCATAACTCGGGAGCTTCATAATTTTATCGAAGAGGCTTTGTTGATCCTCGGTCTTCAAATGCGTAGATGTGGACCATTCTTCCGGGTTCGCGAGGTCGGGCCACTGTTCTCCGATCTCAGCCAAGAGTTCGCGCCGCCCCGAGCTTTGGCGGCGACGACCGGGGCCGCGTTGGAACAAAGAGGACCGGTCATTTCGAAACTTTTCATACGCCAACAACAGATCCTCGGCGGTGCCATCCAGGGGCATCTCCAAGGCCTGGCCAAGTTCGATCACAATCCGCCGACTGGCCGGTGAGGCCGACACGATCAAGTCACGAATCGTGCCCGACATCTTCGCGGGTAAATCAACCTCCGGTTGTTCCGGGATCGCATCACTCGACGAAGTTCCACCGCGGGATCGTTCCCGCTCCCGCATCAGCACGTAGTCCGGGATGCGGCTGAACTGTTGCAGCAACTCATCACTCGACTTCATGGGGATATCGATCGTTTCACCGACGATCATCGCATGGGCGAACGCCTCGTCGAACGAGACGGTCCCATCGTGGTCCGCATCACCTCCGGGCATGGGATCACCATTCCGGCTCTGGCCCAGCATCGCGCCCCAGAAGTAGCTGCTGAACTCCTGGTCATGCTCAATATCTGGGCGACAACCCGCAGCAGGCAGGTCGAACTGTTGGGCAAAGAATCCAATTCGGGTCTTGCTTGTCAGAGTCTCTCTCGTTTTCGAATCTTGAAAGATCGTGTCTGCAAACCCGCCGCAATAGCACTGTGCCATCACCAGGATCACCGGGAGATCCGCGGGCATCTCGTCGAGCCAACTCGTGAAATCACGCATTGTGATCGATTGATTTCCCCAGCAAGAGATCGTGGTGTTCCGCAGATCATCATCAGGGCCTTCCCCACCGTGGGCCGTGACGTACACCAGTAACCGATCGCCTATTTTCGCCTGCTGGGCGATCCGTGAAAACGCAGCCTGGATCGCCTGGGGCGCGGTTCCTCCGGCAGTCTCGGGAACGCGGTGGTTGCGGTAGTCGACCCGCTGACCGGCTGCTCCGCCGCGACGATGCAAGCTCGCCAGCAGATCGGTCACGGGCCGTTGGGGCGCTGGCTTGGGTGACAGAATCTGAAGGTCCGCGACTGAGTCAGACCCGTCGGAAAAGAAGAGGTCGTGACTGCGGTTCCGCTGATGCTTCTCGTGGAGCAATCGCTGGAAGAAGATCACATTGGCTTCGAGAGAGGCTTGGTTCTGTTCCGGAACGTAGCCGCCTCCGATGGTCACAAAGTAATCCGTGGCCGCCACTTCTCCAGAGGCGACGAGCAAGCCGATCAGAATCAGCAAAGCTGACCATGTCCGGGGAGTCTGATTGAGCTGCACCATGCTTCGCCCCGAGTGTTGGAAGGCACACTGGTCATGTGCTCAGACCCCATTCGATACCTACCACGCCGCCTAAGAACGGGACAGCGCTGGCAACTTCGCCTGCCCCTTGAACAAGCTGCTCACTTCGCGCGAGGGACTCCCTGAATCGTCAAGCCATCGACCCCCAGAGTTCCGATCGCTCCGTTCAGCCCGATCTGCACGATCATCTCGCGGGCTGTCGGGGGGACGGTGAGTACACGGCTGACGCGGGTCCAGTCTTGGTCCGCGAGCCAGGGACCAACGGGAGCTGAGCCGATCGGCAGACGTTTGCCATCGAAAAAATAGATCACACACCCCGGAAGGTCGCTCGCAGTGGCCCCTTGGTGGATGTCGTTTGATTTCACGCGGCAGGCGAAGTTCAACTCTCCTACGAAGCTGCCATCGATGGCCGAAGCTTGCAAGGCGTGGGCGGTCCGCCCCGCTTCGCTATTCTCGAAGGAGAGGTACTTCGTTCCCTCGGGGGCTCCATCACTCTTCAATGTCCCTCGGCGCTGATAGTGCCAGCCATCGGCCTGCCCTTCGACGACGGTCGATTCTTCGAAACTTCCGTTCACCACCTTGGGCTTTTGGGGATCGGGCAGCACTGCGCGAAGCTCCTCCGACTTGCCGGTCATCGGGACGAAGAGAGTCGGCAGCAGCTTCTTCTGTTCGAGCTTTCCGTCCTTCTTTTCGAGGAGGTGGAACACCTGCTGATAGCGTTCGCCCAGGGGGATGATCATCTTGCCCCCCTCTTTGAGTTGTTCGACCAGTGGAACGGGGATCTTTTCCGGGGAGCAAGTGACGATGATCTTGTCGAACGGAGCGTGCTCCGGCCAGCCCAGGTAACCATCCCCGACCTTGGTGTGGACGTTTTTGTAATCGAGATCTTTCAGCGTCTGGGCTGCTCGCTTGCCGAGGGGTTCGACGATCTCGATCGAGTAGACCGCTTTGACCAGACTCGACAGGACTGCCGCCTGATAGCCGCTGCCGGTTCCGATTTCGAGGACGGTGTCGGTCGGCTGGGGATCGATCACCTCGGTCATATAGGCCACGATGAACGGCGGCGAGATTGTCTGCTTGTGCCCTAGGTCGAGGGCCATGTCCGAATAGGCCAGCTTCCGCAGATCGGCCCGCACGAAGACATGCCGGGGGACTGTTCGCATCGATGCGAGCACGCGCGGGTTCGTGACCCCTTCGGCGACGATGTGCTCCGCGACCATCCGTTCGCGTTCTTCCTCGAAGTTCGGACGAGTTTGAGCAAGCACTGGGGATGCGAGAAGCCACGCCAGAACAATGAGCAGAATGCTCACGCGGAACGATCGGCCATGCCCCGCTGGTTGAGTTGAAGCCTGCATCCGTGCCTCCATGATCCTATCCCTCGGACCGATGAATGGCCCACCAGCGTTGCCAGTCGCGTTGGTCATAGCCGAAGTCTTGCTTGGTCAGGGCCTTGAGGGCTTCCAGCACCTCGGTATTGCGCATGTTGGTTTTGACGACCACCGTTCTCATTCGTCGCGGACTGGTGTCGTTCATCGTGTAGCCAAAGGGCAATTGCCCCATCCGTGAGAGCATGTCGATCTGGCTCGGGCTGACCCCACCCGGCGGGAGCAAGGTCGCCGATCCATTCGATGTCGTGCCGAAGCTGACATCCTGGCTGGTGTCTGGCACCTGCGTCTTATATCGATGCGTCGTGACGAGGGCGTCGATCAACTCCGGGATTAGGCGATCGTCTCCAAACTTTCCGAGGACGATCGCGGCCCTTCGGACAACGTCGTTCGATTTATCCTTAAGCCCCGGTAAACAGTACCTCACGACCTCAACCCGCTGGTCTTCATCAATGACCGCCAGGGCAGCTTGAAACACCGCTGGATGGCCGTCGTAGAGCATGTTACGGGTCAGCGGCTTGATCGGCTTTAGCCCCGGCAGACGGCCCGCCACCTCGACGAACAACAACCGGTAGTCGGGGTTCTGGTGTTCACTCATGAAGTTCGCCAAGGCCGCCGCCGCATCGGGATCACTCAGCGCTCGCAGCTCTTTCAGCGCCTCTTGAACCCGGCGGACATCGCGATCGCCGAGCCAGCCGACCCACTGCTTCACACGCGGATACCACTTCTGCTCGGCCTCGCGGTCGGCACTCGTTTTTTCAAGCAGATCTCGCTCCACGCGCGTGACCCACTTCCCCGCATGCAGGACGTAACCGCGACGGGTCATGAACTCTTCACGCGTCGTCCATTCACCCTCGTGCTTCGTGTGCCCCAACGACCGATGGGTGATTTCGTTCTCGGGGTCGAGTTCCAGAAGCAGTTCAAGCTGCTCCATCCGCTGGGCCTTGAGCTGTCGCGAGACGCACCAATCAGCGAGCTGCTGGTGGGCTTCGATGGTGTGCGGGATTTCCCGGGACCGCGTGATGTATTCTTCCAGGCTGGGGGAGCGAAGCTGGACCGCTTCGATCTCATCGCGAGCGACGGTGATGACCGCTCCGCTGAAGGCGGTGATCGTGACCTCGGGACTTTGGGGAGCCGATGTGGCCCGATCAAGAGCGCCGCGGATCTCGCCGCCGTTCTTCAATTGAATCACATCGCCCCGCACGTACAGTGTCGCGCTGAGTAGAAAGAGTCCCGTCCAAAGAATCCGTGATCCCGCCATCGTTCCCTTCCCAAAGGCCAGCCGCTCGCTGGAACGCAAGAGCAGCGATCTCGCCATGTTCTATAGAGTAACCCGAGTCGCTCAGAAAGACGAGAACAATTTCGCCCGCTGGCCGTTCGAGGGATCACCGTTCTTCGGGATGCGATCGGTTCTTCGGATCGTGTCGCCCCTCACTCCGCGAAAGGACGTTGCACTCGGCGTCCGTCGCACCGGCGATTTCGGAGAAATCGCCGACAATCCCGCAGCCTCCCTCCCGTGAAACCCGGTTCTGAACCCGTTAACCTTTCCACACCCTTGGAGATGCCATGCCATTCATTGACCTCAATGCTTTGACCCCCATCGAGCCGGTGCCCGGCTGTCGAATGCGGACGCCATTTGGCGAGCATCTGATGCTGTCGTATCTGGAGATGGATGCCGGGGCCGAAGTCCCGCTGCACCACCACCCGCACGAACAAGGCGGCATTCTGCTCAAGGGGCGGTTACAACTGACGATCGGTGACGAGACGCGGATCGTCGAGGCCGGTTCCCTCTTTCTGATTCCGCCAAACGTGCCCCATCGGGCTGTGGCTTGCGATGGTCCGGCGACCGTCCTGGATGTCTTCAGCCCGGTGCGCGAGGACTACGCTGCTCAGATGAATCGGTACATCCCCCCGCTGGCACAATAGTCCAGCGACTTTCGGTTGCCACTGCCATCGTGTATCACATCAACTCTTGATGTTCTGTCTTCCCTCGGAGCGACCGATGAGACCCCTGATCCGTGCATGTGCGTTGTGCTTGCTCTTGACCACGATCACCCACGCGAGCGAGGTCACCCTCGTGGCTGCCCCCCAGAGTGTCGTCGTCCGCATCGACGGAGAGGTCTTCACCGTCCTCCACACCGGCGACCAGTGGCGAAAGCCCTTCTTCAATCCCGTCACAGCTTCTGGCTCTCTCGACCAACTGGCGAAGGATGTCGAGCAGCCCAGCGGCGAACCGGGGCTGCCGGGGAACCGCGTGATCGTCTGTCGTGAGGCGGCGGAAGTGCGGCTCATGGACAAGCCGACGGGAACACTTCCTCTCGGCAAGGTCGTCGAAGTTCGCGAGGTCAAGCGCCCCTGGCTCTTCGTTCCCGAGGCGAACGGCTGGGTCCATGAGGGGGACATCGCCCCGCTGGGCAGCACGGTGACCCGCGTGATCCAGACCGAGCCGCAAGCGGGCCTCGATAAACAGCATCCAATGTACTATGACCACCCGCACCACAAGGGGGTCTGGTTCTCGATCGACGAGGTCAACGAGGTCAAGTTCTGGGCTGAGGCGGGTCGGATTCGCCCGATCAAAACGACGATCGATGTCGCGAAGGGGGAGTCCGCCCAACTGACGCAGGTCAATCACTGGCTCAATGCGGATGAGACGCCGATGCTCGAAGAGACAACTCGGGTGCGGTTCTTCGCCGATCGGACGATGGCCTTCGAGTTCGAACTCAAAGCCCAGGGGAAGGCCGTACACTTCGCGGACACGAAGGAAGGGCTCTTTGGAATCCGCCTGCCGAATAGCATGCGCGAGTTCTCGAAGGGTGGTCCGGTCTCCAATGCCGATGGGCTGAAGACGACCGCCGAGTGCTGGGGCAAGACCTCGCCGTGGGTCGACTACGCGGGCTCCGTGGGTCAGCGGCAACTCGCGGTGACGATCTTCGATCACCCCGAGAACTTTCGGAAGTCCCGCTACCACGTCCGCGACTATGGCCTCTTCTCCGTCAGCCCCTTGGGAAACAAGGCATACACCAACGGTGCAGAACCAGAGGCTCCAGTCACACTCGAACCGGGCCAATCGATGAAGCTGCGGTACGGTTTGAATGTGCGGGCCTATGCCGGTGACAACAACGGGGCGAAGGAAGCGTACGGGCGGTACGTTGAGCGATAGCTCGACGTACCGGCACATTCTTCCGGCTCCCCTCTCCCTCTGGGACGAACCGCCGAGAAGGCCCCGTAGCAGAATTCGTAAGTATTCTGGCGTCCTTGGCGGCCGCTTTTCGGACTGACAGCAGAAGTCTGACGACTTCTGCTATGGGCGGGTCGCACCGGCTTTTTCGGATAATTCGCCGACAATCTACACCGGAGCCTTGCTGATGGCCGCTACCAAGTCATCGACGCTGATAGTCTCTGGAGGCACGGTCATCCTGCCGGATCGGGTGATCCCGCGCGGTGAGGTCGTGATCGAGAAGGGACTGATCACCTCGGTCGGGCCCGCGAAGCGGCGGCGGCTGGCGGGGGCGAACTCTCTCTCGGCAGACGGCGGCTTTATCTCTCCCGGATTCATCGATATCCATGTCCACGGCGGCTGCGGAGCTGACTACATGGACGGCACGGCGGAAGCGGTTCGCACCGCCAACCGCTGTCACGCCCGGCATGGAACCACGACCCTCTTTCCGACCACGACGACTGGTTCTCCAGAGCAACTCACGGCGATGATTGAGGCGTGTGGTGAAGTTCGGCGTCACTGGTCGATCGACGACGGAGCCAGAGTCGGTGGCGTTCACTTCTATGGCCCGTACTTCGCCGAGGACAAGGTCGGCTGTCATGCTCCCGAAGGACGGCGCGATCCCGATCCGGAGGAGTACCGCCAGCACTTCGCCTCCGGCTTGATCCGGATTGCCACCTGTGCTGCGGAGCTTCCGGGCGCGGTCGAGTTCTACCGGATGGCCCGTCGGCGGAAGTGTCTGATCACGTGCGGTCACTCGAACTCGAGCTGGACTGAGATGCAAGCGGCCTTCGATGCCGGGATGCGGCATGTCGACCACTTCTGGTGCGTGATGAGTTCGGTCGCTTCGCTCAAGCCACGCTTCGGAACGCCGATGCAAGCCGCCATGGAGCAATTCGTCCTGGCCACCGAAGCGATGAGTACCGAGGTGATCGCCGATGGCTGCCATCTTTCGGATGAGTTGTTGTGCTTTGCGTGGAAGATGCTGGGAGTGAAGCGGCTGTGCCTCGTGACCGATGCCAGCCGGGCCGTCGACTGTCCCTTGGGTCGCTATCGGTTCGGGTCGAACCAAGACGGCTCGTGGTTCGAAAACGACGGCCAAGTCGGTCGCGTCCCGCGCAGCCCAGCCCTGGCGAGTTCCGTCGCCGGGATGGACCGCATGGTCCGCACCATGCTCCGCGCGACGAAGGCTCCCCTGCACGAGGTGATCCGCATGGCCAGCCTGACCCCCGCTGAGCGGGTCGGGATCTCCGAAACGCACGGGAGCCTGGAACCTGGGAAACGCGCTGATCTAGTGCTATTTAATCGCGAATGGAACGTGACGAAGACGTTGATGGACGGTTGCGAATACGTGATGCCGATGGGATGACATTCACCGGACCGGCAACTTCGCGTCGGCTCCGGCGACTTCGCGGACGTAACGTGGCAGGGCGTAGCCCGCCAGCCGCGAACGGAGTTCTTCCATGATTGCCAGTCCGCGTTCTGGCGGAACCTCGAAGTGCGCGGTCCCGCTAACGCGGTCGAGCTGATTCAAGTAGTACGGCATCACGCCCACGTTCACGAGCCGTTCAGAAAGCTCAGCCAGGGTGTCAGCGGTGTCGTTCACATCCTTCAAGAGTACAGCCTGATTCAACGTGGGGATTCCACCTCGGACCAGTTCTCGGATCGCGTCAACACAATCCCCGGCGACCTCCGCCGGGTGGTTCGCATGGACCACCATGATCGGTTGCAGTCTCGAATCCTTGAGCGTGTCGATCAAGGTCCGCGTCACTCGATCGGGCAGGACGATCGGCAACCGCGAATGAACTCGTAACCGGGTCAGATGGGGGATCGCTTCGAGCTTTTCGAGAAGCGCTGCGATCCGCTCATCGGGCAGCATCAGCGGGTCGCCACCACTGAGGATGACCTCATGCACAGTCGGATCGCTGGCGATCTCGGCGAGGGCGGGTTCCCAATCGGCGATGCGTTTCGGTTCGTCCTGGTACGGATAGTGGCGGCGAAAGCAGTAGCGGCAGTTGACCGCACAGGAGCCTGCCGCGATGAGCAGCACGCGGCCTTCGTACTTATGGATCAGGCCCGGCGCCCGACGCGCGGACTGGTCATCGACCGCATCGGTGACAAAGCCGGGGACTGTGGCGAGTTCCTCTTCGACCGGAAGAACCTGCAGCAGCAACGGATCGCGCGGATTGCCAAGCTGCATCCGCTCGATGTAGCTGATCGGCACGAGACAGGGGAACGCCTCAGCCGCTTCGGGACTGAGGCGGACATCGCTTGGCGAGAGGCTCAGTTCCCGGAGCAGCGTCGCTCCATCACGGATCGCGGCTGCGAGCGAGCGTTTCCAGCGGCTGTCGTGATCGGTCATCGGAGAATGGGAGTGGGAGGGAACAAGTCGCTGATCGCTCCGCAATCAGCCGCCGGTTCGCTGGGCGACCTGTGACTATAGCAACCGGACCAGTCCCGGCACGACATCCAGATCGAGGGGGGCGAAACGCCCTTCTGCGAATAGCTCCCACCCCACAGCAGCCATCGCTGCGTTATCCGTGCAATACTCGCGCGGGCTCAGGTGTAACTCGACCTGCTCACGCTCGGCCAGCTTCTCCAGTGCCTCGCGCAAGGCTCCATTCGCAGCCACCCCGCCGCCGATGCAGAGGGCCTTGTGTCCTGTCCGGTGCAGGGCTTGGCGGCACTTGGTGATGAGGACATCGATCACTGCGGCCTGGAAACTGGCGGCAATATCGGCGATGCGAGCGGGGGTGAGTTCGGGCGGCTGTTCCCGAGCCCCGGGTTGCCCCTGAGCGACGTAAAGGACCGAGGTCTTGATGCCGCTGAAGCTAAAGTCGAGGCGGTCTTCCTTGATGAACGTTCGCGGGAACGTGAATGCCTTTGGGTTCCCCGTCCGGGCCGCCTTCTCCAGTAAGGGGCCACCCGGATAGGGCAGGCCGAGGATCGTGGCAATCTTGTCGAAAGCCTCGCCCGCTGCATCATCAATCGTCGCTCCAAGCAACTCAAACCGCGTCGCGGCATGGCAGTTGTACAAGTTTGTATGCCCGCCACTGACCACCAGCCCGACACACGGAAAGAGATCTCGCCCAGCCGCCAGGCGACAGGCATAGATGTGCGCTTCGATGTGGTTCACCGCCACCAGTGGCTTGTTGAGAACCAACGCCAACGTCTTCGCAGCGGTCAGCCCCACCAGCAACGATCCCACGAGACCGGGCTGGGTCACGACCGCAATCACGGAGAGGTCTTGCAACTTCACTCCCGCCTGTCGAAGGGCTTCATCAATGACGGGAAGGATTCGCTGCACATGCGCCCGTGAAGCAATCTCCGGGACCACGCCACCGAACCGTTGGTGTAGCTCATTCTGGCTCGCGACAACGCTTGACAGCACTCGCAAATCACGAGTCACGATGGCTGCGGCTGTCTCGTCGCACGAGGATTCAATGGCCAGCATCATGGGGAGGGGACTCGGGTCTGAGAGGGAATTCGACTTTGGTCCAAGCCCCCTTCCGGCCCCCCTCTCCCCCCGGGAGAGGGGCTGGGGGTGAGGGCCGAAACGCCAGGCGATGTGAGCCGCAAGGCGCTAGCCGCAAGGCGCTAGCCGCAGGTTCTGGCGGACGATGAGAAGAACCCGCAGCTAGCGCCTTGCGGCTCACATCTTGATCGGACGAACGCGTAGATACAACAAACCATTCGGGAAACTCCATCCCCTCAAATCTCGGTATCCAGAATCCGTTGCGACCAGAGGTAGGCCACCACATTGAGCAGTGCCGCTGCGACAAGTACCAGTTGCCCCGCTGGTTCGACGAACAAACGTTCCACTGCCGCCGGGTCGAGAAAGGCCCAGTACAGAAACAGGATCGCCGCCGGAGCGATCGTCATGTAGATCGATGATCGCCGCGACTCGGCAGTCTCCGCCAGGATCTTTCGTTCCAGGCGATGCAGCTCGCGGACCGAAATGGCGATTCGTTCGACCACTTCATTCAGGCGACCGCCGCTTTGGCGGCTCGCTTCGAGAGCTGCGGCGAAGAGGGCAAAGTTCTCACTGCGGAGTCGTTCGCGGGCCTCCTTCAA
>JAYSVZ010000618.1:0-12010 GCA_043718305.1 Planctomycetota bacterium
AAGGCCCTCCTCCAACGCGATGAAGACGCCACCGATCTGCACATGCCGCTGCTCCTCTGGTGGGCCATTGAGGCCCACTGCGGCGGCGACCGCGAGGCGGTACTCGCTCTCTTCGGCGACAAGTCCCTCTGGGATCACCCGATCACTGCTAAGACAATCGTCCCACGCCTCATGCAGCGTTACGCCCTGACCGGGAAACCGGAAGACCTCGAAACCTGCGCCCAACTGCTGGCCATCGCCCCGTCGGATGCGCACCAGCAAACCCTCATCAGCGGGTTCCTCGAAGCCTACCAGGGCCGCGAAATCAAGCAGCTCCCCGACTCATTAACGAGCGCGATCACAGCTTACCAGAAGTCACTCGGACAAGATGATCTGGTCCTCAACATCCGGCTCGGCAAAGCGGAGGCGATTGACCAAGCTCTGAAGTTCATCGCCAACGAAGAGGCCGACCGTCCGAAGCGGCTGAGCTACATCGCGGTCCTCGGCGAAGTGAAAGCCGCCCCGACGGTGCCAGTCCTCATCAACCTGCTCGGGTCACCGTCGATCGCCATCAAGCGGGCCGCGCTGCAATCGCTGATCAACTTCGACGATCCCGCTATCGGCGAGGCGATCTGCTCGCGGTATCACACTTCGCTCCCGGATGAACAAGACCTCCGCAGCATCGCCCACCGCGTCCTGGCCAGTCGGGCCTCCTGGGCGAAGAAGCTGTTGGCCGAGGTCGCCGCCTTCCGGATCAAAGCCAGTCTCATCCCGCTCGACATCGTGCAACAGATGCGGCTGCATGAAGACCCCGAAGTCCAAACGCTGCTCAACAAGCTGTGGGGTAAGACGCGGGCCACATCCGAAGAGAAGCAACAACAAGTGGCCCGGCTCCGCACTGCTCTCTTCGCTCAGCGCGGTCAGCCCGCCGATGCGGAGCAACTCACGCGGGGGCGGGCCCTCTTCACGAAGCACTGCGCGACGTGCCACACTCTGTTCGATGAGGGCGGCAAGACCGGCCCGAACCTGACGGGGTACGAACGCGACAACATCGACTTCATGCTCTTGTCAGTCGTCGACCCGAGCGCGGCCATCCGCGAGGAGTTCACCCAGTTCCAGATCGTGACGACCAGCGGCCTGACCCTCACCGGCCTGATCGACAAACAAGATGACCGCACCGTCTCGATCCGCGGTGCCAATAACCAGACCACGCTGCTCAACCGCGACGAGGTCGAAGTCCTTAAAGCGATGGAGACCTCGATCATGCCCGACGGGCTGGTTGAGAAGATCAACGACGCCGAACTGGCTGATTTGTTTGCTTACGTGATGACGCGCACGCCGCCGGTGAAGTGAGGTTGCTACTTGAGAGCCTTCAGCACTTCATCGACGACCGTCTCATTCGCCGACACAAAGCCGAAGGACTTCTTCACTTTCCCTTGGTCAACGACGACGATCGTGATGTCGGCATCGGAATTAAACCCCCATTCGGCGGGGCCACTGGCGTCGCCTTCCGCGACGCAGTACGTCACCAGCGAGGCTTCCAATGAGCCTTTCGCGCGGGTCAGGTAGCTCTTGGAGTCCTCGACGTTCCCCGTCACCCAGACCGCGACAATCTTGGCATCGGGTGAGGCGGCTGCGAGTTTCTCGTTGAGGGTCTTGATGAGCCGGTAGGTCGGTCGGCTAAACTTGTCCGCCGGGACCAGGCAGTACAGCGTCGGCTTCTCAGCGCGCTTGGCGACGATGTCGACCGACTCAGCCGTGAACTCTCCGAACACCGCGTAGACCGGAAGTTTCGCCACCGTGGCCCCTTCGGTTGGCCCGGAGGTGACATCGGCCTGAGCGATTGTTGGGGACAGAATGAGACACAGAACCAGGATGAACAAGGGACGCATGGGACTCTCCAAAGAGCGATGTCGTATTCGATCTCAGCGTCGCCGAGTATAACAGTGAGTGAGTGGCTCTGCTGCATCAGGGTTGCTTGCTTCAAAACATCTCGTCACGATCAGCGGTGAGTCCGCCGGTCGCTGCGGAACGTGGAGTCCCAATGACGCCGTCCGTTGTGGCCAGTCTGTTACGTCTTCTCACGGGGGCTCGTGCCCACTGGGTCGGCTGTGAGCCGCACCCGCGTTCCCGGGTCTACTTTGCCAATCATACGAGTAATCTCGACGGGCCGACGATCTGGTCGGTGTTACCGCCCGCAATCAGGCAGCTCGCGCGGCCGGTGGCGGCTCGCGACTACTGGACCGGAGGGAAGATTCGGCACTTCATGGCGACGCGGGTCTTCAATGCGATCTTAATCGAGCGAAAGAAGCCGACCCGTTCCGATAATCCGATTGAAGAGATGCTGGCGGGGCTTGGCGAGAGCGGGTCGTTGATTCTTTTCCCCGAGGGAACGCGCGGCCCCGGCCCCGATCCGGCGGAGTTCAAGAGCGGACTGTTTCATATCGCCAAGAAGCGACCAGACCTCGAATTGGTTCCGGTGTTGCTCGACAACATGAACCGCGTTCTGCCCAAAGGGGAGTTGCTGCCGGTGCCGTTGATCTGCAACGTCACTTTTGGGAGTCCCATGTCCCTCCAGGAGGGAGAGCCGCGCGATAATTTTCTGGCCCGGGCGCGTCAAGCCGTGATCCAACTCCGAACCGATGCTGTGCCCATGGCTCCCCGTCAAGTCCCGGAGGGTCGCCGTGAAGTTTGATGCTGAGATGCTCTGGCTCACGGGGGGCGTCATGACCCTCTTGCTGATCGGGTCACTGACCGGGTGGGGGCTATCGCGTCGACAGCTCAGCGACGGAGGCCGCAGAACGGTCGACAACCTCAACGCCCGCATGAAGGCGTGGTGGGTCATGACAGCCCTCTTCCTCCTGGCCCTCCTGACCGGGGAAGTGTGGACTTCGGTGCTGTTTGGTCTCGCTTCGTTCATGGCGCTGCGCGAGTTCGTCACGTTGACTCCCACGCGACTCGGTGACCATCGTTCGCTCTTCTGGGCGTTCTTCATCATCACGCCCATCCAGTTCGCACTGCTGCATAGCGACCGGTACGGGGTCTATTCGATCTTCATTCCGGTCTATGTGTTCCTGCTTCTGCCGATCCGGTCCGCAGTGGCTGGCGATACAGAACGATTCCTGGAGCGAGCCGCCAAGATCCAGTGGGGGCTAATGATCTGTGTCTATAGTTTGAGTCACGCCCCGGCGCTGCTCACCTTGCTCCCGATCAAAGGCTATGAAGGGGAGAACGGGAAGCTGCTCTTCTTTTTCGTCTTGGTCTGTGAGTTAAGCGACGTGTTGCAGTATGTGTTTGGGAAACTGTTTGGAAAACATGTGATCTCCCCGACGGTCAGTCCCAACAAGACCTGGGAGGGGCTGATCGGCGGATTTTCGGCGACGATCGCCATCGGGGCGGGACTGTCGTGGGCGACGCCGTTTACCGCGATACAGTCGGCGGGGATGTCGCTGGCGATCTGCCTGATGGGGTTTGGCGGCGGACTGGTGATGTCGGCGATCAAGCGGGATCGAGGGGTGAAGGACTGGGGGGCCTCGATCGCGGGGCATGGGGGCGTCCTCGATCGGGTCGACTCGCTTTGCTTCTCGGCACCGATCTTCTTTCACCTGACGCGGTTCTATTTCACGGACTGAGTGCGCGACTCGCGCGTCGCTTGCTGTCAACTTGCGGTTCACAAGATTACGATTGGATGTATTCGGCAGACCGGCTGCCGAGTCCACCTCGAACCTCACCACGGGTTTGCCACCAGGAGAGTCGCATGAGTCGACATTCGTCACGTCGTACGTTCATTCAAAACACCTCGGCAGTCGCAGCCGCTGTGTTCGTCGGGGGAGCTGTCGATCTGCGAGGGCAAGAGCGATCGGCCAACGAAAAGCTGAACGTCGTCAGCTTCGGCATCGGCGGCAAGGGCGGCAGCGACTCGAGCAATGCGGCTCGATTCGGGAACGTTCTGGCGATCTGTGATGTCGATCGCGGCCGTCTGGCCAAGCGGGCTGAGTCGGACGGCTTCAAGACCGCCGAGAAGTTCACCGACTACCGCGAAGTCCTGGCCAAGTTTGGCAAGCAGATCGACATCGCCACGATCAGCACCCCGGACCACATGCACGGCCCGATCACGCTGGCCTGTATGCGTCTCGGAGCCAGTTGCTACACTCAGAAGCCGCTGACCCGCACGATTTACGAGGCCCGGTTGCTGGCCACCGTCGCCAAGGAAACGGGCGTCTGCACCCAGATGGGGAACCAGGGGACCGCCCTTGATTCGTCGCGCGAGGCGATTGCCCAGATCCAATCGGGCGTGCTCGGGACGCTGAAGGAAGTCTACGCCTGGTCGAATCGTCCGGTCTGGGATCAAGGCCCTGGCCGCCGGATGACTCTCGAACGGTTCTCTGCGGAAGCCAAGAAGGAAAGCCCCGAGAACGCGGAAAAGCTGATCGCGAAGAAGAAGGAAGAGATCGCCAAGGGACTCGACAATCTCGACTGGAAGAGTTGGATCGGCGTGGCTCCGACGCGCGAGTTCTACCCGGGGATCTACCACGACTTCGAACATCGCGGCTGGTGGGACTTCGGCACGGGAGCCCTCGGCGATATGGCTTGCCATCAGTTGACCGTGCCGTTCGCCTCGTGCGAGCTGCGTGACCCGATCTCGGTTCAGGCCAAATCGACCGGACACGACTTCGACAGCTTCCCGGCCAGTTCGATCATCAAGTTCGAAATGCCCGAGACGAAGAATCGTCCAGCGATTCCGTTCTGGTGGTACGACCGCAAGGGGAACAAGCCGCCGATGGAGGTCTTCACCAAGCACGGCATCAACAGCGTCGCCGACAGTGGCGTGTTGATCATCGGTGAGAAGGGGGCCTTCTATAGCTCGGACGACTACTGCGGTAAGTACGAGCTCAAGGGAGTCGAGAAGGTCAAGGTCGACTTCGAGCGAGCTGAGGCTGGCGATCCGAACGACAAGAACAACAACGATGTGAACAACATGTACGAGTTGTTCCGGGCCAAGCGGGCCAATGACCCAAAGATCTGCAAGTCGAACTTCATCGACCGCGCCGGTCCGCTGAGCGAGACCATTCTGCTGGGCAATCTGGCCGTGTGGGCCGCAGCCACGGGTGGAGACAAGGGGGCCATGGGCGAGTGGGGCGAGAAGGTCGAGTGGGACGCCAAGAACTTGGTGGTCACCAACCTCTCGGCTCTCAAGACGCCGCATGTGGCCGACCTGATCAAGCCGAAGTATGCGGAAGGTCACCGGCTCGATTAGTGGTCGCAGAATTCGTAAGAATTCGGCCATCAGCAATTCGTTTTGGAACGCTCGGGTGCCACTGGCGGTCGCTTTGGACCGCCAGTGTCTTTGGGTGAGGTGGTCGTCCCGCGTCCCCCGTTGGCCGTTCATAGCGACGTAGGGTGGGACAAGCCGCTCTGGGCGCTGGCCCACCATTCTGGGGACAACATCGAGCATGGTGGGCCTTACCGGTAGGACGGCCTTTCCAGGCCGTCCCGAGCGGACGCGTCACTCACGAATGGCCGGACGGAGTGGATCGTGAGGTGGGCCTTCGCTCTGGGACGGGCAGGAATGCCCGTCCTACGGGGATCGTGTTTCTGGCCGCACGCCTTATACACTATCCTCGAGTGGAAATGAGGCCTTCATTCGTAGCCACGTTTCGCCAGAACGTGGGCGAATCACGCCACTCGCCCACGTTCTGGCGAACGTAGCTACAGGTCAATCCTACCCGCGAGGAGAATCACTTGTCATTCGTGGTGTTGAACAAGGTGTGCCTCATGCTGAGCGTCGATCGGTCCCGAGGCATTCTGGCCTCTCTCATCGTGTTCTGTCTGACCGGCTGTCCGGCAAATCCTCCCGCTGCGGGGACTCCTGCCGCACCGCCAGCGGCTCCGTCTTCCGTGACGACGCCCGCACCGGCTGAGACGCCGACTGTCGTTCCCGCACCGCCTACTAAGCCAGCCCGAGTGGCCACAGCTTCCGCTGCAGATGTTCAGGCCGCGAAGGCCCGGGTGGACGCCCTTGGATCGGGTGCCAAGTATGCTCCGAAAGACGGCAACCGACTGACCGAAATCGTGATTCAAGACGGTTCCAACGTCACCGCCGAAGACATCGCACTCTTCGGAAAGCTCAGTGATCTGGAGAAGCTCCACATCCTCAACTGCCGGACGCTGGATGATGAGATGGCGGCCAAGCTGAGCGGTCTGAAGGGGCTCAAGTCCCTGGCCCTAACCAACTCGACGATCAGCGATGCGACGGTGGAATTGATATCCGTTTCGTTTCCGAATGTCACCGACCTCGACCTTTCGTCGAATACGAACATGTCGAATAGCGTGCTCAAGCTCGTCAGCAAAATGAGTCAACTCCAGCGGCTGACCCTCGTGCAGACCAAGGTCAACGACATCGGGACGGGGAATCTCGCCAAGCTGCAAGAGCTCCGGGCGGTCGACCTCCGAGGAAACATGCAAGCGGGCGACATGACGCTCGAGGTTCTGGCTGAACTCCCGAAGCTCGCCGGGCTCAAGCACCGGAGTTCATCCGTCACCGACTCCGGAATGGAAGCCTTGAGTCGTAATCAGACCTTGGGTTCATTGTTGATCCAGGATTTCAAAATCACCGACGAGTCGGGACCGCACCTCGCGAAGTTCAAGAAACTGACACAACTCGAGATCTTCCGCTGCCAGGGTTTCGGCACGGATGGCGTTTTGGCCCTCAAAGGGATGGGCCTGACGCGGCTGACTTTGCGCGACCTGTCCAGTGTCGACAATCGGGCCATGGCGGTCTTTGACGACCTGCCGCAACTGCGGCGGCTCTACCTGCATGAGTTGGCTTCCGTGAGTGATACGGGGCTCAAGCATCTGGCCTCTTTGCAGTCCCTGGAACTGCTCGACATCTGGAGCGTCTCTCAGATGACCGACGCGACGATCGACGTGATCCTGGCCCTTCCAAAGCTGAAGGAGCTATCGATCCGAGCCACCAGCATCACTCCTGAAGGAGCGAAGAGGTTGGAGGCCAAGACATGGACGAAACTAAATCTCGGAGAGGGAACCACCGACGAGGCCGCAGCTCCGTAGAGTCCCTGTGATGGCCTTCCAAGCCGCCGCTCGTCTTGAGACGGCCTGGAAAGGTCCGTCCTACGGTGATATTGAGTCCTTTTCAGCGGTCGCATCGACCTGTTCGGTGTGCGTCCGATGCGGGCCAGGGAGCGGCTGATCGGTGTGGACTTTGCTGGGGGCTGGGGCAGTTGTGACCGAGATATCGGTCAGCACGCTCGGCTTGCGAATCGCGATCGGGTTCAGCTTCGCCCAATTGAACACATAATTGCGAATCGCCCAGCGGACGAGCGGCCCACCGCGGCGCCAGATCAAGCTTTGCATCCAGGGACTTTGCAGGCGATAGATCTGCTTTGCAATCCAGGTCCGGCGGGAGAGTGAGCGGCCCAGCGAGCTGCGGAGGACGCGTTGCTTGTACTCGCCCAAAGAAAAGTCTCCGCCATCAAAAGCATCGCGAATCATCTCGGCAGCCAGCGGGCCATACCCAAGTGCGGGGCTGATCCCTTCGCCGAACGAGGCGTCGACCCCGGCGGCGTCGCCGACCAGCATCAATCGGGGGGCCGAGAAGACTCCGTCTGAGCGGAACATGCGAATCGGATGTCCTTGAAGTTCGTAGTCCTCCATACGATGACCGTACCGACTCAGGTACTCCCGCATCACATCGCGTAATGACCCCGAAGATTTTCCTTGCGGGTTGATGCCGCTGTCATAGGCCCCGAAGTTCCGCATCGGGCGACCATTCTGCTGCATCGGGAAGCACCAAGTGTACCCCTGAATCCCCTGCGTCACACAGTCGAACTCCATGACAGCTTCGTCGGCTTTGGCCAAGCCGAGTCCTTGAGAGGACTCCATCGGGGTGTACATCTCGACAACGCGGGCCACCTGCGAGGGGGCATCCTTCCCGACAAACTTGCGGACCATCCCTTTGGCCCCATCTGCCCCGACGACGACCTTGGCCCGGAAGTCGCCTTGATTGGTCTGTACGACGACCCCGTCCGGCTCGACGAGCAGCCCCGTGACGGTTGTCTGCTCACGCAGCTCGATCCCCCGGCGAACCATGTTCAGCGCCAGCCACGAATCAAACTCGTTTCGCCGAACCACGCGAAAGGCACTGTCTCCCATCCGCATCTTGAATCCCGCGCTGCGGTAATGCAGATGAACCCACTTGGCATCCACGCTCGGGACTTCTTGAAAGTCGAGACCCAGATTCTGTAAACAGGTCTCCACATCGACCACACATCCCCCCCCACACAGCTTGTGCCGCGGGTGGGAATCCCGCTCCAGGACCAGGGTCCGCGCGGCGATTCCGGGTGCCAGCTGCGCCAGATGCATGGCGGTCGAAGCTCCGGCGGGACCGGAACCGATGATGATCACGTCGTACTGCATGAGGAGCGGCTGACGGGCGCTGCATTCCTTACGGAATGCATTGGTTGAACATTCGTCACAATCGACAAGTGATTGTCATCGAACATCCCGACAGAACGCAAATCGGTTTCAGTACGAATCAAATGATAAAATGATTGTCGAAGCGATTGGCGCGGCTATGGCGATCAGGGAATTTAGCGACACACTTCCGAAATGACACCCTTTCCGGCTCCCCTCTCCTTCGGGAGAGGGGTTGGGGTCGGGGTCGGGGGTGAGGGTCGCGTACGAGGCAACTCACGCATCGAGAGGTTGATGAGAATATGCAACGGATTCCAACTCAGTTCAAGACACTGATCGCCCGCGCCGCTTCTTGTTCGATGACCATTCTGGGGAGCGGAACACGGATCACAAATTCAGTCCCGTGGCCGACTTCGCTATGGCATTCGATCTTGCCACCGAGCTTATGCACGATGCTGTAGCTGATCGAGAGTCCCAGCCCAGTCCCGACGCCGGGGGCCTTTGTGGTGTAGAACGGCTCGAAGATCTTATCGCGATTTTCTTTCAGAATCCCGGGGCCCGTGTCACGCAGGCTGATGGCAATCGCCTGCTTGTCGCGGGCTGTACTCACGGTGATGGTCCCGCCTTCGGCCATGGCTTGGACTGCGTTGGTGAAGATATTCAGGAAGACTTGGTGAAGCTGACCAAACGGGCCGTGGATCACCGGGAGTTCGCAGTAGTCTCGCTCGATGTGGACCGGGAGTGCGGTCTGTTTCGTCGATAGATTCAGGCACAAATCGAGAGCTCGATGGACATCAAAGTCTTCGTTTCGCTCACGGCCAGGGTGGGCGAAGGTTTTCATGTCACTCACAATCCGTGCGGTCCGGTCGGCTCCACTCTCGATGACATCGGCCAGTAGATCGAGCTTATCAAAAGCCTCGCGTAATTTGATCCCGCTGGCGCTGGAGTCGTCGACGACCACAGTTTTTCGAAGCTTGCCCAGACGCAACTTCAGAGCGGGGACGCCGTTGTAGACCGCATTGATCGAGTTGTTGATCTCGTGAGCCAGACCCGCCACAAGCTGGCCCAGCGAGCTGAGCTTCTCGGAGTGGACGAGTTGCTGCTGCGCTTGGCGAAGATGCTGATTGGTCTCTTCCAACTCCGCGCGTCGCTTGTCGAGTTGGACGTGCATGGAGCGGACGCGCAGCATGGCCCGAACGCGGGCCTGAAGTTCGGCGTCGTCGAATGGCTTGCAGATGTAGTCATCGGCCCCGCAGTCGAGTCCTTCGATCTTCATCGAAGTCGCTGAGCGGGCTGTGAGCAGCATGAATGGCACGGCCGCCGTTTCGCGGCGACTTTTGACTTCGCGGCATAATGACTGCCCGTCCATGCGGGGCATCATGATGTCTGAAATAATTAGATCGGGAGTGATTCGTTCGAGTTTCGTCAAGGCGTCGAGTCCATCCTCGGCAGTGATGATGTGGTATTCATCGCACAACAGTTCCACGAGCAAATCGCGAATCTCCGGGTTGTCTTCAGCGACCAGGATCGTCGGGGCATGGATGTCGATCACTGGGGTTTCATAGTCCTCGGATCGCAAGCGACAGTCCTTCAAATCCGCGAAGGCCATCTGCAGCATCTCCCGGCTGGGAGACTCAATCGCGGGGGCTTCGTCCGTCATGGCTTGCCACGGAATCTCGAACCAGAAGGTGCTCCCACGCCCCAAGACACTGTCGATTCCGACTCGTCCGCCCAGCAGTTCTACAAACTCTCTCACGAGTGCCAGACCCAGTCCCGTTCCCGAATAGGCTCGCGACATCGACCCATCGAGTTGCACAAACCGTTGAAACAACCGGGCCTGGTCCTCAATGGAGACACCGGGTCCCGTGTCCGTCACACTGAACCGTAGAAGGGTTCCTTCCGGTTTATCGAAGGCTTCCGTTTTCACCAGAATCTGGCCTCCGTAGGGCGTGAATTTGATCGCATTCGAGATCAGATTCATCACGGCCACATCAAGCTTGTTCTCATCGGAGCAAGTCATCGGCAATCGAGGGGCCAATTCCGCTCGGAGTTCGATCCCGCGTTGCTCGGCAGTCGTCCCGGCTGACTGAACCAGTCGCTGAACAATGTCATTCAACTGGACTTCGGAGGCGACGAGGGTACTCTTGCCTGCCTTCAGCTTACTGAACTCCAACAGTTGATTGATCTGCTTCAGGAGTCGATGGGAATTCAAATGCACCACATTGAGCAGGTTGGCAATGCGATGCGGAGAGAAGGTCGTGAAGTTTTCCTGCAACTGCTGAATCGGAGAAAAGATCATTGTGAGCGGCGTCCGCAGCTCATGGCTGACATTGGAAAAGAACTCGGTCTTCAGCCGGTCCAGATCCTGAACCTGTTGTAGGGTCTGGCTGAGTTCGATGGTGCGGGCCTCGACCTTTTGTTCCAGGTTGGCATTCAACTCACGAGCAATCGTGGTCTCGCGATCCAGCTTCGCGATCATGTCGTTGAACCGCCTGGCCAGAAGATCAAGCTCATCGTTCCCCGTCGGAGTGGCGCGAACGGACAGATGGCCCGCTTCGACCAATTGCATGATCGCCACCAATCGATGCAGTCTTCGCGTGATCGATTGGGCCAGCCAATGCGAGTAGAGGCACCCGACGAGAATCGCCCCGCACGTGACGACGACAGCAGCAGTCCGAATCTCATGTACCGCATCGCGAATGCTTGACATTCGCGTCATATCAAAGGTTTCTTGATGCACCGAAGCCCCAATTAAAACTCCCGTGATCATGATGATGATCACGAAGCAGATCATAATCCGCGACTGGATGCGGACCTTCGGCAACTCATCAAAGTTAATTCCCCCACCCTGCTTAATGAGGTCAGAGATGACAACACTCATCCACTGCTCACTGGCGAAGAACGTCACCAACAAGACCAGTGCGATCCCTAGAAACGAAGCCAGGCCAATCTGGAGCAGAAAGTCATTCGTCACCGAAAATCGAAAAGCCATGTCCAAGCACATCGGAATCGTAGAAACACTGGGGACGATCAGAGCCTCAAAGATGTTTTGCCGAAGAGGAAAACGGACCGCTTCATAGGTGGCGGTCTTCAGTAGCTGCGAAGGAACTGGCTCTCCGTCATCCAGCATTCCTAGAACCAGTCGCAGCCGCCGCGTGTGAGCCCAGGCGATGGGAACCGTGACCGCCACAGCTAACGCAATTAAGACCACTCCAAAGCGGAGAAACCGATCTTGGACTTCGATCGGCATGTTCGTCGAGAGTAGCACATACAGCAGCACAAACCCGCCGCCAATCGACCCGATGAAACGGGTCGCTAGCATCATCACGGTTATGAAATGGCGGTGACTCTTGCGGTAGATCCATTCGATCACGATCAGTCACCCTTCCCGGGCGTCATTTGCGCCCGTGACTCACAATCTCACTTTCGAGCAGCCGGTCGAGCCGCCCGATGTAGTCCCCGACATCGACCGATGTCAGCTTCTCACCCAACTCTCGAATACTGGTCCGGTGCCGTTCCCATCGACGGAGGAAATCGCCTTCGATGTTCGAGCCAATGATCGCCTCCATGAGCTTGTCTCGCTTGTCCGCTCGCAGGT
>JAYSVZ010000619.1:0-3807 GCA_043718305.1 Planctomycetota bacterium
GCAGAACCCGAATACGCCAATCAAGGCTCCCCGTACGGGGACCAAGATGCCATGCTGGGGGGAGCGCTCCCCGGAGCGGCGGGCGGGGGCCGGGCTGCGGGCGGAGGCAGCACAGGCTACCCTAACAGTGCATTGCAGAACTCCGACTTGATCCAACTCGACCTGGCTGGTCTGATCACGATGTATCGGCAACCGGTCGCCGAAGACGCCGCAGAAACACCAACAGAAAAGCCCACAGCGGAGGAGGGGATGGCCCCTGAAGCCTCAGCGCCTTCCGCCGACGGGGCACCCGATGAGGGAACCCCCGCTCCGGCAGAAGCCCCCGCCGAGGGAACCCCCGCTCCAGGTGTCGCCGCTCCAGGTGAAGCGGCTCCAGTTGCCGAACCGGCTGCGGGGACCGAGCCTGCCGCATCGACCGAGCCAGCCCCGGAGGCTGCTCCACCAGCGTCTCCAGCTCCTGCGGATGCGGCTCCGCCAGCTCCCGCAGAGCCACCGACCGAGGCTCCCGCAGCCGAAGCGCCAGCCGCTGAAACGCCACCGGAAACAAAACCTGCCCCGTAGCCCAACCGAGATAATCTCCGATCCCCAGTCGGGATGGGGGAACTTCTCTTCGGTTGGCGTCGTCTCAATCAGTAGACTGCACCCGTTCCTGAAGTGATCGATTCGAAGTCGAGGTGTCTCATGGCTGGAAAATTCAACGCCAAAGCGTTCTTCGTGGATCACGGCGAAAAGGTCGTGCTGGGGCTCTCCGCCGCGATGGCCTTGTACTTCGTCGGCCTCGGCGGTCGCTGGTCTTCCTACAAGCGAACTCCCCAGGAGATCACGACCAGTGTTGAGGCCGGTCAGCGCAATCTCCTGGGCCACAATTGGCCCGAGAAAGAGATCAACGCCTATAAGTTGACCCCGCAGAACGTTCCGAAGCAGGTCGTCGAAGACCACTTGCGACAGCCGATTCTGGCGGAGCAATACCAGTTGTCGACGCGCTTCATCACCTCTCCTTCGCAGGGACAGGAGCCGCTCCGCATGCCGATGCTGTTGGCCTTGGAAGACCCCATCGTCGATGGCGGCAAGGTGCTCATCGAAATTCCGCTCGATCCTTCGGAGCTTGAGAAAGATGGCAAAGGCGGCGTTGACGGTGAGGCCGATCCCGCCATGCCGAGCGATGGTGCGCTAGAGGATGATGAGTTCAATCTCCGGCCCGCTGGCGGTGGCGGTGGCGCTGGCAGTGGAGGTTTACCCGGTGCGGAAGGGGGACTGCCCGGCAGCGATACGCTCGCGGGTGGGGCTGGATACGGAGCTGCTGGTTCTTATCCCGGAGGGGCTGGCGGAGCCCCGGGCAGCGGCAAGGGCGGCAGTGGCGGTTACCCCGGCGGCGGAGCGCCTGGCTCTTACCCGGGCGGGGGGAGCGGTGGTTACCCCGGCGGCATCCCAGGCAGTGAAGAAATGATGGGCGGAGGAGGCCTGGGGGCCTCCATGAATCGTGCCGGACAGGGGTACTTCTTCGCCTCGGTTCGCGCGGTCTTCCCGCTGCGCGCCCAGATCACCAAGTATCAGGAAGCGATTCACGCCTCGACCCATCAGAGGGCCGCTGCGCAGTTCGACCTGATCGACTTTAATCTCGAGCGTCAGGAGCTCGCCAGCGAAGAACTCGATACCTGGAGTGAATGGGCCGCCGTCGACTTGCAGGCTGCCAACGATGTACTCGACCAAACCGTCGGTCCGGAACCAGACATCGTGGCCGGAAGCGTGACCAACAGTGTCATCACGATGCCCCTCCCGACCCGCATCATGGGGACCTGGCGGAAGTTCGGTTCTCATCCCCGAATCGATGATTTCGAGCTGACCGATGCGGAGATCGAGACCGAGATCGAGCTCAATGCGAAGTTGCTCGATGCCGCCAAAGACAAGCGAAAAGAGAACGAAAAACTGCTTAAGCCCAAAACCGCCAAGGGAGGCTTCTCCTCGCGGATGACCGATTCTCGCTCGCTCCAAGCCTCCGTTTTCGGGGGCATGGGCGGCGGCATGGGAATGGGCGGAATGGACCCCTATGCCGGGGAGGGGGCCAGCGGCATGGGCATGGGCCCTGGAATGGGCATGCCAGGTATGAATGCTCCCGGGGGCCGCCGCCCGCCACCTGGCAGGAGGGGGGCTGCGGGAGCGGAGAAACGCCCCGAGGAACTGATGGCGGAGATGCTTTCCACCGATGACAAGACCGAGCAAAACAAAGTCCTGGCCGAATACATCCGCAAGACGATCACGGTCAGCGGCGAACTGCTGCTGTTCCGGTATATCGACTTCGATGTGAAGCCGGGCAAGACCTACCGCTATCGAGTTCGACTCGAGCTGAACAATCCGAACTTCGGACGCAACGCGTCTGAGGCCGATGGAGTGACCTCGGTCGTCGAGGCGGAGACCTTCCAAACCGAGTGGAGCAAGACGACTCCCGCAGTGACGATCGAACGCGATGTGCATTACTTCGTCAAAGATGTCGATCCGCAACGGGGCCGCACAGCCTTGACGGTCTACCAGTGGGACACGGAGAAGGGGACCACCGTCAACGCGGACCTCGATCTCTATCCAGGCTCCTACATCGCGGGTAAGGTCAAGACCCGCGTGAATGACGCCGCCAAGATGACTATTGAGGAGAAGATCGAGTACGAGTTCAAATCGAAGGATGTCTTCATTGATGCTCAAGCCGACTTGAGCTTGGACCGGACACTGCACAAAGATTTGAAACTGCCGGGCGGGTCGCGCGGGGAAGCCCTGCTTCCTGAGGAAGTCCTCGTGACTCAAGCGGCAACCGGTGAGTTGACACTCCTCGATCCGATCCGGCAGGCTCGGGATCTGAAAATGATCGCCGAAAAACAGGTCAGCCAGGATAAGGGGTTCGATAAAGAGGTCGGGCAGCCCGCTGCCGGAGCGGGAGCTGGGATGGGCGACATGTCTGGTGGAATGGCCGGAAGCTCCATGATGGAAGAGTTTTCTGGCATGGCTGGTGGCGCAGGAGGAGGCAAGCAGGGAGGGCGGAATCGTCGGCAGAACCCGCTCGCAGGCGGGGGCGGTTCGTCTGGTGGCTACGGAGCCAGCGGTGGCTACCCCGGCGGTGGCGGCAGCGGCGGCTACCCCGGCGGCTCATCGGGGGGGAGCAGTGGTGGGTCTGGTGGCAATCGGCCCAAACCGAAGAGATAGTCCCGAATCAATGTGAACCCAGAGGTCGACAGTCCATGACTGTTGACCTCTGGTCATTTGTGCTCTGTGATTCCAACCCGGAGCAGCGACGATCTCTCGACCTGTTTTGACCTGATTGGCTTTTACGTTGTATATTGCAGGGACTCTCTTCCAGACGGACGCTCCCTGATGCGACATCGGGATTTCGGTTCCACGAGTAGTTCATGGCCAATGAAGGGGTGACTCCGCCGAATGCCGCCAATGATCTCGGAGATCTTCAAACGCTGGGCAAGTATGTCCTGCAAAAGAAGATTGGAGCCGGGGGGATGGGCACGGTCTATCTGGCCGTGGACTCGATTTTGAAGCGTTCGGTCGCGATCAAGGTACTCCCTCGCGAGAAAGCTTCCGACCCGATCCTCGTCAAACGTTTCAAGGCCGAGGGCCAAGCCGGGGCACACATGGAGCACCCGAATATCGTCTCGGTCTACGAATCGGGCGAGATCAACGGGTATCTCTACATCGTCATGGAGTACATCGAAGGCAAGGACGCTTACGAACTCCTCCGAAAGCGCGGCGTCCTCCCCGCTAAGCGTTCCCTCGAAATCATCCGTCAAACAACGGTCGCCTTGCAGCATGCCT
>JAYSVZ010000620.1:0-11984 GCA_043718305.1 Planctomycetota bacterium
CGCTCCTCTCATTTCGCAAGCGGCAGCGGACCGGGTCGCTCGTGATTTGCCCCTGGCGGTGGCTTATCTGGAGAACCATGAGACCGCCGAGGCGATCGAGTTACTGACCGCCATGGAGGCCGACTTCCCCGACGACAAAGCGGTCCGGCAGAACCTCGCCATCGCGCGCGTCATGGCAGCCCATCACGGCTCCGCCGGGAATACCCCTGCGGAAATTGCGGACAAGGCCGCCCGCCGAGCGGCGGCTGAGAAAGAGATCGCGCAGCTCATCAAAGTCCGCCCGGATGATTGGCACTCTTTTGCCATTGCGGGGTTGTACTACGAGCGGCTGGGGGAGTACGAAGCGGCCTTTCAGCAGTTTCAAGTCATCGCTCCGATCACCACGTCGACCAATGGGGGGGCGTCTCGCCCCGCGACGCGAATCGGCGATGAGACCATGCTCTATGCCGTGTGGAAATCGGGGAAGGTCACTCGGAATGATGAGATCAAGGCCATCGCCAGACAGGCCATCGCCCGCGCTGCGGAAGTCGCCCCGGAGAATCTGTGGATTCTGTTGGAGTTGACCTTCGATCAATTAGAGCGAGAAGACGCTGGACTGATTCAAACCTGCGATCGCTTTCTCCCACTAGTGCCCGTGATCTTTGATTCCGTCTTACGGAACACCAAGATCGATCTGGCCAAGGCACTGACGGAGATCAAGGCCCTGGCCGAGCAAGCCCGAGGCGAAACCGATCCGCAAGCTGCCAAAGCGATCTGGCGCAAAGCCACCCTGATTGGCCGCCCCGCTTGCAACGTCTCGCGTTCCGAAGACGCAGCTCAGACCGACCAGAAATACATGGAGCGGCATGTCCTCGACTTCACCGTGTCGGAACTTCCAGCCAGCGTCGAGAAGCGAGCCGATGCGGCGACCACGCCACAGGCAGCAGAGATCGCATTGGAATGGGCTACCGCGCCGCTCCCCGCAGGGCTCGACGTGGGGGCCGTGATCACGGCGCGGCTGGCTGACCTGACACTCGATCGGCAACCTGAGTTGTGCGTCCTGACCAGTGACAAGTTCGTGGCTTGGTCGCGAACGGCCGAAGGGCAGTGGAGCGAGGTGCTGCAGGTTCCAGCGGGGGGTGTCCAGGGGTTTGTGCTGATCGACCTCGACGACGATGCGAAGTTCATTCTCGCGGATACCCCCGCCAACAAAGACGCCATCAAGCGGGCGGATCTCGACATCGTGTTATATGGCGAAGCGGGTGTGCAGCTCGTTGAGAATAAGTTGGAGGGAGAAACGCGATCGCTGGTCCCCTGGCCAGCCGACCGGGCCGAGGCGCAGGGGAACAAGGTCCGCCTCGTCGAGGCAGCGGACCTCGATCTCGATGGCGATATGGATTTGCTCGTCGCCGGTGAAGCGGGGCTTCGCTTCGGGTTTAACTCGGGGCAACCGAAGTTCTTTACGCGGAGCGATACGCCCGCACTGGTGCCTGCCGGGGTCCATGTGACTCGCATCGTGACGGGGGACTTTGATCGCGACCTCGATATCGATGCGCTCGCCGTCGCCGATGGCAAGGTCGTTCTTCTTGACGGAGTGCGGCATGCGGTCCTCCGCTGGAAAGCCCTCCCGGAGCTTGACGCCTTGAAAGGGATCACTGATCTGGCAGTCCTCGACGCGGATCAAAATGCGAGTTGGGATCTGCTCCTCGCCACGGATGGCGGCCCGCAGCTCGCCTTGACCCGCACGGTCATGGCGGGGAAGTGGACGTTCGATGCGGGGCGCATCTCATCGGTCGGTTCGCCAAGTGTGGACCGTATCCAATTGGCCGACCTCGATAATGATGGGACCGAAGACCTCATCGGAAGTGGATCTCGTCTGTGGCGCGGAGTCGGGCAAAAGTTCGTCGCTTCCACCCACTGGACCAGGCCCCCCGATTCGCAGACCAAGGCTGCGGCAACGGCGAGCGACTTGGACGGCGACGGCGACCTGGACCTGTGCTGGTCGGGACCGGGTGAGTTGGCCCTGTGGACCAATGGGGGCGGCCACCAGAACTCGTGGATCGACCTGGAGATCGTGGGGGTCCAGACCGGGAACGATAACCAGAAAGTCGCCAGTGGCCGTGTCAATCATTACGGGGCGGGCGGACTTTTAGAGTTGCGCGGCCCCAGCGGATTCCAGGCCCGGATCATTCGCAGTGAGAACCCGCACTTCGGTCTCGGCCCCGCTGGCCAGGCGGACCTCGCTCGACTGATCTGGCCGAACGGGTATCCCTATAACGTTTTCAATCCCCAGTCGAACGAAACCTTGTGGGAGGTGCAAACGCTGCTCGGTTCGTGCCCGTATTTGTATGCTTGGGATGGTGAGAAGTTCGTGTTCGTCACTGATCTGCTGTGGGCGGCACCGCTCGGGATGCCCAGCCCGAATGGCGGACTGACCCCGAGTCGCGATTGGGAATACCTGAAGGTTCCCGGCTCCCTGGTCCAGGCCCGTGATGGAAAATACCGATTCCAACTCACCGAAGAACTCTACGAGGCGGCGTACTTCGATCAGGTCGACCTCGTCGCCATCGACCATCCGACCGATGTGGCGGTCTACTCAAACGAAAAGGTCGGCCCGCCCATGATTGCGGAGCGCATGCTCCACACCGTTCGCACGCCGCAAACACCACTCTCCGCCCGTGATCAGGCGGGCCGCGATCTGCTCCCGCAGATTCAATCCGAAGATGAAATCTACACCCAGCACTGGGACCAGAAGTTCAAGCAGGGGTGGACCGAGAAGACCACGCTCGAACTCGACCTGGGCCCCCAGCCCGACCCAGCCCGCATCACCCTCTTCATGACCGGCTGGGTCTATCCCACCGATCCCTCGATCAGCGTTGCCCTTCAACAGGATCCCTCCCGCGCGGGATTCGGGATCCAGCCCCCCGCTCTCGAAATCCCCGATGGCCAGGGGGGCTGGACCGTAGCTGACCCGTACATCGGCTTCCCCGGCGGCAAGACGAAAACGATCGCGATCGACTTGACCGGGAAGCTTCGGCCGGGCGATGGCCGCCTGCGGATTGTCACCTCGATGGAACTGCACTGGGACCGGATCTTCTTTACGGTCGATGAGCCATCCGCCGAAGTTCACGAGTTCCCCTTGAAACTGCTTTCGGCGGACCTGCACTTTCGCGGCTGCTCCGCCCGCGTCCGGCATCCGCAGTTTGGCCCCGAGCGGTATGACTACGCTCAGGTCGGACCGCAGTTCTACCCGGCGATGGATGGACATTTCACACGGTACGGAACGGTGACTGATTTGCTCACCGAGCGGGATGATCGGATGGTCGTCCTGGGGTGCGGCGATGAATGCACCTTGGAGTTCGAGGCCCTCCCTCCTCCCCCAAATGGGTGGACCCGCGACTTCCTGTTGCACAACGTCGGCTGGGACAAGGACTGCAACCCTCAGAACATCTATGCCCGCACCGTCGAACCGTTGCCGCATGCCGGAATGCAGAGCTACCCGCCCGAGGTGCCGTTCCCAGACGATGCCAGGCACCGTGACTATCTGGAAACCTACCAGACACGAACGCAAAGCGATGTCAACTTCCGGCGGTTCACCCTGCGGGCCAGGCGCTGAACATTATTGTGGTTCGTGGGGCGATCAAACATCCGGCTCCCCTCTCCCCCTTGGCTGGTCCTTCCCTATCAGGGGGGTTGGGGCCGGAGGAGATTCAGCGTGCTGATCGCTGAAAGCTGGGCGACACATGCGGAGTCGTCGCGAATTACGGAACGGACGTAGGCAGGGCCTCGGTCCCATCGCGGGCGGCCCACGGCATTGCTAGATTGCATCCCGACTTGTTGCGTTGCCCCACCCGGACTCGGAGCGTTCGGAGACTTTGAGCCACTCTGGATGTCGCTTTCCCATCGTCTGCGTGTTTACTGGCTGATCCTTCGCACCTCCATGGCGGAGCGATTTGCCTACCGGTCCGACTTCGTGCTGGGGACGCTGTTCCGGTTCCTGCCAATCATTACGCAGATCTTCCTCTGGGGGGCCGTGTTTGGCACGATGGATGCCAAGGACAACGTTCGGGAGATCGGCGGGTACAAGTATGGCGAGATGGTGGCGTACTATCTCATGGCGATGCTGACGCGGGCCTTTTCCAGTATGCCGGGTCTTTCCAGCGGGATCGCCCGCGACATCCGTGAAGGGACGCTCAAGAAATACCTGATCCAGCCGATCGACATGCTCGGTTACCTGTTCTGGTATCGAGTGGCCCACAAGCTGGTCTACTATCTCGTCGCAACGATTCCGTTCATCATCGTGTTCTATCTCTGCCGAGACTACTTCCCGGGCTGGCCCGATGCGCTGACGCTGGCTGGTTTGGTGGTCTCCTTGAACTTGGCGTTTCTACTCGGGTTTCTGATCGAGAGCCTGTTGGGGCTGATCGCGTTCTGGTTCTTAGAGGTCAGCTCGTTGCTCTTCATCTACATGATGCTGAACTACTTTTTGTCGGGCCACATGATCCCGCTCGATCTACTGCCAGGCTGGACGCATACGATGGTCGAGATCCTGCCGTTTAAGTACCTGGCTTATTTCCCCTGTGCGTTGGCGCTCGGGAAGTACGATCATGCCGGGATGGGCCGGGAGCTGCTCGTGGAGTTGGTCTGGGTGGTCGTTCTCGTGTGGCTGAACCGGTGGTTGTTTGCCCGTGGGTTGCGCAGGTACGGAGCCTACGGCGGGTAACTGTTGTGGGAGGGGACGAGCCGTTAGGGCAAGCACTTTTTCCCGCCAGTTCGTTCGGTGAAAACCGATCGGATTCCACCCCTTCAGGGACTTCCCCTTGATGGTAAGCCATTGTTACTACGCGAGATGCGGCACGTATCTGCCTCGAATTCCGAGGATTTCCGTGAACCATTTCACCAGACGCTTGTCCTTCAAATTCAGAGGGAGTAGACTGCTCACCCACTAAGCCCCTATAGCTCAATTGGTAGAGCAAATGACTCTTAATCATTAGGTCGTAGGTTCGACTCCTACTGGGGGCACTGCAAGCAGCCGGTTCCAATTGGAACTGGCTGTTTGTATTGACGGAGGCGAAGTCTCCTTTTCTCATATGCGATTTTCGAGCGGGCTGAAGTAGTCTTGCGGCTCACATCGCGATCCCGCTCCAAGAACAACTCATCTCCTACGGGGGCTCCGTCAAAAAGATAAAACGGCTGCGGAGGGGATCCGCAGCCGTTTCGCGAGAGAAGGGAGGGGAAGTGGGGTGGGAGACCGGCAGAGGGGAAGAGGGGAGGGGAAGTGACTCGTTTATCAGTAACGGTGTCGGGTGCGCAGCTGGCCAGGACAGCCGGGGGGAAGGGCTCCGCACTCGACGTAGGGGATCAAGGCAGAGGTTGTTGAATTACTTGTTCGAGGCGACTTGGGTCTTGCCTTGTGGGGCGAGAGTTCGCATCGCGGGAGCATCCTTCGCGGTCGGCGTATGAACCTGCCAGCCGTCGTCGTTGGAGGCGACGGTGGTGGGCTTGGGCTTGGCCTTGGCCACGCGAGTCACATTGCGGACCGTTGTGGCTGGCGTTGGTTCGACGGCCGCCGTGGCTGGCACTGCGGTTTTCTTCTGGATCGAGCTCCCTTTGAGACCGGCGGGCAACTTGTCGTTTTCGGACGATCGAGTGGCGGGAGTCGGCTCCTTGGCCGAGCGAGTCGCTTCGGGAGCGATCGCGGCCCCAGTGAAGGGATCGATGTACGCATACTGCGTCGTCGGCACGGACACGGTCTTGGTCGTCGTGTAGGCTTCCATCCGCGTCACGGTCTGCTCGACCATTTCGGTTTCGTAATAAGCCACTTGCCGCGTGGTTTCATACGGGACCATCTTGGCTTCGTTGATGACCACTTGCCGCGTGGTCGGAACGGCCACTTGCCGCGTGGTCTGGGTGTTGCACTGGCAGACCTGCGGAACGAGTTGGCGGTGAACCGTCTGGTTCGGCTGGAAGGCGGTCCGCATGTTGTAGCCCATGCGGTTCATTGCTCCCGTGAAACCAGGACGGCTGTCGTACTGGCAAGCCGCCATTTTCTGGACGGGTCGGACGACCGTTTGCCAGCGAGCATTGCTGGAGATTTGAGGTCGGACTTCCGTGACCGCCTGGTAGGTCATCGCGGGGACTTCGACCGTCCGCGACTGCATCTCCTGGCGGTAGGCCGTGTAGCTTTCGTTGCGGTACTTGATCCGTTGGACCGGCACCTTCTCGGTGTACTGCTTCGGGCGGTAGGCCGTGACCTGCATCTCCCGCTGGACCATCTGGGTCACCGGCTGGAGGCACTGGCAAGAGGTCGTGACGACCGCAGCCGGAGCAGCCACATACTGCTGTGGGGTGTAGCAACTGCAATCGCTGCGGGTGCCCCATTGGGCGTGCAGGGCGTGCGGCCCGGCGATCAAGGCCACCAGAGCGGCGGCCAGCGTACGGGTGCGGATTCCAAACATGGATGAATCCTGTCGAAACATGGGATTGATGAGGGGCAGTCAGGAGCCAAGGCGTTCGTCGATTCGCGTGGAAGCCATCGCCAAGGCGGGCGGACTTGTACCGGGGTTTGCGAAAATGGAGCAAGACGATGGGCGATAATTGCCGGTCGGTTCCGAGAGGTTTGTAGATGTTACAGATGATCCTCAAATCACCGAGATTCATTCAAGTGATGCGAGTGGTTCTGTGAGTCGAACGCAGACCTCATGACGCGGTGGATCTGGAGTGACGGAGTGACGGAGGCCCACCACTCGTGGGAACAGCGTTGATCGTGTGGGCCTACGAATACCAGCCCGGTCGAGGCGAAGGTCATTGAAGAGACCTTCATCCGCCACGGCGAGATTTACGAGCTGCGGATCGGTGGGCGGGTGATTCGGGTGACGCCGGAGCATCCGTTGTATGTCGAGGGGCGCGGGTGGACTCCGGCGGGTGAGCTCGTTGCGGGGGACATGCTCTCGGCTCTGTCGCTGCCGGTCGCCGCCGAGGCTGCCCGGACCGGTGGGCGAACGGCCTTTGCCGAGGGGGCGAACTCGGCCCGGAACGCGGAAGATCCCGCCACTGCCACGCTGGAATCGGGCGATTGGCTGGCAGTTCTGGTAGGTCAGGTTTTACCTGATCGTTCAGGCAAAGCCTGACCTAACGCAACTCTGCTCGATTACTCGCCAGGAAACAACTGGTCTTCCAGTTCTTCCACTGTCGTTTCCAGGAGAACAGCGATCGCTCCGATGATGGAGCGGAGTGTCCCGCCCCGGAGCGAATCATGATCCGGGATGGTGATGTGATGCTCCCTATTCCGCGTTATCGTCAGACGGATGTGCGATCCTTCTGGCGAGTCACCGCATCGCCCAGTGTGCTCAGTCGCTTCACGAGCTGACGACAGGAGACATCGCGTGGAAGTCTCATACCGTGAGAACCTCATCGCGCACGATGTGTAGCCGGAATAACTTCGGAGCGGTCCCCTCCTCGAAATGGCACTCCACAGCTTCGCGGACGTTTTTTCGGAACTCATCGAGCGTGTCCGCTTCGGTCACGATAGAGTCGGTGACCGCTGAAGCTGTCAGCCCCCTTCGGGTGACTCTGTAACCGTGAACAAGATTTCGGTCATACTGGCGATCCTAAATAGATGCGCAGGTTGTGGAAAGTGCCCGGTGTGGGATTGGGGTTGGGGTTGATTGAAGGGGAGGCTTGGTCCCATGCTGAGCGATGTCACACACCTCGCACCGGAGCCAAGCCATGGAAGACAGTGTCTCGCTCACCGCGAAGGATCGCAAGGCGGTCGTGCGTCAATTTCGGGACTTCCGCCAGCATGTCAGGACATGATTTCGACGGCAAGTCCCGGTAGTCACGGTAGGTCAGGCTGTGCCTGAGCGGCGGGGTGGCCTGGCCAGAGAGAAGGCGGTCGTGGGTGGCGGGGTCAGGAGGTTTTGCGGATGGCCCCGACCAGAGTGGATGTGATGTAGGGGCTTCCCAGTCTTCCACACCAAGTCTCGATCATCACAACGCTGGCATCGCACTTTACTCCCCATCAATCGACGTGCAGAAACTGGTTACTTCCAATCAACGTCCGCAGGTATGCGGCCAGGGCTCGGCGGTGGGGTTGATCCGTGTTCGCAGCGACCAGTTCTGACTGGTAGATGGCGAGGAACTCGGTGGCCTCAGCCAGTTCAGTGCTGGTTGGTGAGCGCCCGATGGTGGCCCGCCATGCTTGGTCGATGCGGTGATCATCTCTCTCAATAGCAGCTTCGAGGCGCTCAGCCCACTTCAGAGAGGTCTCGTGAATCAGCGGGTCATTCAGGAAGAAGAGGGCCTGGGTAGGCACGGTCGTCCCCAGGCGGTCAGCGGTCGTAGCGTTCGGGTCGGCCCCGTCGAACAGCGCCAGAAAGGGGTGCCGCTTGAGCCGCTGCGTCATCAGATAGACGCTGCGTTGCTTGTGCGGATAGACCGCGCTGAACGGACCATGCTGGCTATAACCCCAGCTAATCGGGGGCGGGAAGGGATGCTCTTTCGCGGGGGTTCCATCGAGTTCCCCACTGACGGTCAGGATCGCATCGCGGATTTCCTCGGCATCAAGGCGGCGGCGCTGAAAGCCGACATAGAGGTCGCCCGCGTGGGGATGGCCCCCCTCCGAGCCTTCGATTGCCGAGGATTGGCAGTAGGTCGCGCTGAGCATGATCCGCCGATGGAGGGCCTTGATCGACCAGCCACTGCGGATGAACTCAGTCGCCAGATGATCGAGCAACGCGGGGTGCGTCGGTGCGACACCGCGCACTCCAAAATCGTTCGGCGTCGCCACGATGCCGCGACCGAAGTGGTACTGCCAGATGCGGTTGACCATCACCCGCGCGGTCAACGGGTTCTCGGGACGAGTCAGCCACTGGGCGAGTGGCAGGCGGCCACTCCCCATCGATTCCGCCCCAAGTGGTTCACCGCCCAAGGCTCGCGGGAACCCGCGCGGAACGACATCACCGGGCTGGGTCGGTTCGCCTCGCAATTGGATGCGGGCATCGCGGGGAGTCCCCTCGGTCACGCCATAAGTCATCGCCACGGGTCCATGCACGAGCAGATCATTCAGATCTGCCGCCGCCTTGTCAGTCACCGCATTAAGGTCCGCCAGTTGCTTACGCAGCTCGGCGATCTGAGTCCGGCGAGCTGTCTGATCGGTCGACTCCTGGGGAGCCGCATCGAACGCAGCGAGCGGCTGGTCGGTATAGACGAAGTTGTCGGCATCCAGGGCTGGCCTGACACCACCGATGTGGCCGTAGCTATCGATGAACGAGTAGTCGATCGTTCCATCCCACCCGGCGGCGAGTTGGCCAGCGAACTCCGTGCGACTGCTGGGCGATGTCAGAGTTCCGGTGTAAGTCTTTGCGGGGAGATCGAGCGTCAATTGGACCTGATACCACTGCCCGACGATGAGCGGAGTGATGGCCTCCCGCGCATCGCCGCTCCGCCGAAAGAACTCGCTCCCGTTGAAGAAGAGTTCCACAGCTGCGGAGTTCCCCGGGCCGTGGCCGAGATAGTATCGCCACGACCCGCCGCCGCCCGCTTCAACTTGTGTACAGCGGAAATCAAACGCCGCGTACAGCTTCCCAGCCGCATCGGGTTTCACACCGGGAAGCGTGAGACCGAACCCGTCGTACTCGCCGCGATTGGGCATCCGGATGCCGAAGTCGCCCGTTGCGAACAGATTGCGGTAAGGACTCTGCGACTCGGGCGAGACTTTGACAACGCTGTTGGGCCCCGGTCCCCACGGCTTGGCGGGCGGCGTGTTCGCGGATTGCAACTCGAAGTCGCCGTCGATCCCGCCGAGCATTTGGAGTTGCTCGGCCAGGGCGATCGGATCGGGAGCGTGGGGATCGCGGGGAAGGGATGGGGCCTCGGTCGAGACGGGTGCGATGGGGGCTTGTTGAATCCCCAAGTTGTCGTATTCGATCGCGGGTGACTTGCTACCCGATGGCACATCGGAAAGGAATTCCACACGGTCGATGGCTCCGTTCCATGCTGTCGCCAGAGGACGGCTGGTGATCTGGGTGACAGAACCCGGTGGCCCGATCTGGCCGGTCACCGTGCGCTGGCCCAGGTCCAACACGAGTTGCAAGTTGGTCCACTGGTTCGGAGTGAGCGCTGCAATCTGTTCGACTGGATCGGCGGACTTCAGGGAGACTGTCGAGGCGATCAAGACCTCGATCGCTGGCGATGAGCCAAAGGCTCCGATGGCGATCCGGTGCGGTCCGGCATCAGCATCGACAGCTCCGGCGCGGAAGTCGAGATTCACGTACACGGTCTGACTGGCCGCCGAAGTGCGGCGCGGATGGATCGCCTGCTCCATGTGGTATGGCCCGGCGTGAGCGGCAATCGAAGCTCCGACCTTCCCTGAGGGGTAGAGGTTCTTGAACGGACTCTGCGCGGCGTTGGTGACGGAGATCGGGCCTTCGTATTGCCACGGCGGGACCAGGACGCCGTTGCTGCCACCCGCTGCGGGGGCCTGTAACTCGAAGTCGCCATCAATGTCGTGTAACGACCGCAGGACAGCAGCGGGGACGCCGCGATTCTGACTGGCCAGATGGCTGCCCAGAGCCGCTACCCGACTCTCATACGCCCGCCACGCCGGTTGCGACTGGCTCGGCGGTACGAGGGGGACCATCGATCGGACCTTCTGCTTCTGCTCCGACCCGGGGAAGGCGTAGCGGCTGCTTTCGAAGATCCCGTAGAGGGCGTAGTAGTCCTTCATCGAGACCGCATCGAACTTGTGGTCATGGCACCGGGCACAGCCGAGACTCAACCCCAGGACCGATTGACCGAGCGTATCGATCGTGTCTTGGAGTGTCAGATGGTGATAGTTTTCGGAATCGAAACCGAAGCGCCGCGAGATGGCCAGATATCCCGTCGCGGTGACGCGCTCGGCGTATTTCTCGGACGGTCCCTGGTCGGCGAGAATGTCTCCGGCGATCTGCTCGCGAAGGAATTCATCGTACGGCTTGTCGTTGTTAAACGCATCGATCACGTAGTTGCGATACTTCCAGGCGAGCGGGACGGGGTAGTCGGCAGTCTCGCCGGCCGTGTCGGCGTAGCGCACGACATCGAGCCAGTGCCGCCCCCAGCGTTCGCCATACGCCGGGGATTTGAGCAGTCGATCCACGACCCTCTCGAAGGCATCGCTGGCGGGGTCATTGAGGAAGATGTCGACATCCGCGGGAGTTGGTGGGAGCCCGGTCAGATCGAACGTCGCTCGTCGGATGAGCGTGAGTTTGTCGGCCTCGGGAGCGGGGGCGACGCCGACGGCTTCTTGCTGAGCGCGGACGAAGGGATCGATCGAGGTCCGGCCCCACGCTTGGTCTTTCACCGTCGGTAAAGGCACATCGCGAACCGGCTCAAACGACCATTGTTTTTCGGCAACGAACTTCGCCGACAGGGCGGGCCAGATGGCTCCGTCGCGAATCCAGACTTCGAAGTCGGCCACCTGCTCCGGGCGAAGGGCCTTGTCCTTCTCCGGAGGCATGGCCGAGACATCGGCGTCGTGGCGGATGGCCTTAATCAACAGGCTCTCATCAGGTTTTCCAGGAACAATCGCCGGTCCAGTCTCGCCCCCCTTCAACAGGGTTTCGCGACGATCGATCTGCAGCTCGCCCGATCTCTTCGTGTCGCTGTGACAGCGAAAGCATGTCCCCACCAGCACGGGCCGAATGCGGGACTCAAAGAATTCTTCTCGCGGGTCGGCTGCCATGGCTGGCGTCGATGTCGACAATAAGACGAGCATCGCCCAGATCGTCAACCTGCGATACGCCAGTGATGTCATGGCCGACACTCTCGTTGCATGATGGGACCGGAATGCGGTACGACCAGAGTGTACGGCATGTCGAGACGCATCCCAACGGTGATCGCCGATCGATGGGCAAGACGTGTGTGCGTCCCAATCGTCGGTGAATTGACCCCCACGGGGTCTCGCCCCATCGCCCAGGGTTGCCCGCACGGCGGGAAACCCTGGGGTTTCGATCGATGTCAGCCGTTTC
>JAYSVZ010000063.1:0-2733 GCA_043718305.1 Planctomycetota bacterium
ACGATCGAAGATGTCGCGGTCCAGCTCAAGGGTGACCCCGCTCGCCCGGGGCCGATCGTGCCTCGGCGGTTCCTCGAAGTGCTCCACGGGACCAAGCTCGCGGAGGACGACCCGTCGAGCGGACGGCTGGCACTCGCGAAATGGATCACCGACCCGGCCAACCCGCTGACCGCTCGCGTCATGGCGAACCGCATTTGGCAGGGACACTTTGGAAAGGCCATCGCTGCGACGCCGAATGACTTTGGTCGCCAAGGCCAGCTCCCGACGCACCCCGATCTGCTCGACTGGCTGGCCACGCGATTCATCGCCAGCGGCTGGTCGGTTAAGGCCCTGCATCGCGAGATCATGCTGTCGCGGACCTACCGCATGTCGAGCGATCGGGACGAGGCAGCCATCACTCACGATCCCGGCAACGATCTGCTCGCTGCGTACCCGCGCAGGCGGCTCGATGCCGAGGCGCTCCGCGACACGCTGCTCCTGCTCGGCGGGAACCTCGACCCGACCCCCGGTGGTCCACACCCCTTCCCAGACCAGAAAACCTGGAAGTTCACGCAGCACAATCCGTTCAAGGCCGTTTACGACACCAATCGCCGGAGCGTCTACCTGATGACGCAGCGGATTCAGCGGCACCCCTACTTAGCAATCTTCGACGGACCAGACCCCTCGGTTAGCACCCCGAAACGCGTCTACAGCACGACACCGCTCCAAGCGCTCTACCTGCTCAACGATGCCTTCGTACATGAGCAGGCGAAGGGCTTGGCGAGGCGCCTCGCCGAGATGGAACCGCCCGTCGAGCGAGTCGAATTCGCCTATCAACTCGCCCTCGGAAGACCCGCCCGTGCCGAAGAGGTGACCGCAGCAACCGACCTCGTCTCTCATGTCGAGACCCAACTCATCGCGACGGGCATGGCTGAGTCCGATGCAAAACCGCAAAGCTGGGAAGCCTTCTGCCGAGCGCTGTTCCGGCTGAATGAGTTCGTGTACGTGGAGTAGTGTCGCCATTCGTTCTGGCCCGGAAGCGGGGAACTGGGCGAGTGTCGTCTCGAGGGCTGCGGCTTGCCTATAATGGGATTCAATCGCAGCCCGCTCCGAGGGATCACTCATGCCACTTCCTTTGTCTCCCGGTGCTCAGCGGGTCATCGACCGCTTGATGGGCGGGTCGCCGGATTCCCTGGCGTTGATTCGGTCGCTCTGGGCTGATGAGAGTCGGGCGCATGAACTTCTTCGCGGAGCCGGAGTGACCGAGGTGGTGGCTTCGCAACCAAGATTCGATTCAGAGATCGACGAGGCATGGTCACTGGCCGATCTCTTGCGGGCAGCCCATGAACTGATTCAGCCCCAAGGGCGCGGCAGCGAAATCGGGACAGAGCATCTGCTGGCGGTGGCGCTCGACATCCCTCCCATCCGTGAGACCCTGACTCGGATGGGAGTGGCGGTCACGGTTCTTCGCGAGCGAATCCGCGAGCCGTTTCAGGCATTAGCGTTGCCGCTGGAGACTGACATTCGCTTACGAGCGGTTCCGACCATGCGAACTGAATCGACATCGGTGGCCCGGATATTGGATGCTTCGGCGAATCGTTGTCGCGAGGGGCTGCGCGTCGTCGAGGACTATGCGCGGATGATCCTCAATGATGCCCATCTCTCGCGTCTCATCAAGGAGACGCGACACGGACTCGTGCCGTGGCTGTCACGGATCGGCGTCGAGGAAGCCATCGCCGCGCGCGACACTCCGCACGATGTTGGTATCGCGATCCACACCGCCTTTGAAATGGCCCGACCGAGTTTGTGGTCGGTGGTCGTGGCGAACCTCAAGCGGGTCGAGGAGGCCCTGCGGACGCTAGAGGAGTACGGCAAGACCGTCGACTCCACTGCCGCCGCCGCGATCGGTCAGTTACGGTATCGGTTCTACACGATTGAGAAGGGGCTGTATGCGACGCGGTTAGCCGTCGAGCGATTGGCGAAGTGCCGGTTGTATCTGCTGGTCACCGATGGGCAGTGCCCGCAAGGTGCCGGGCCGGTGGTCAAGGCCGCACTGCGGGGCGGAGTCGATGTGGTCCAGCTCCGCGAAAAGGGGATTCCCGATCGGCGGTCTATGGATCTCGCGAAGTGGATTCGACAGTGGACCGCCGAGGCGGGAGCGTTGTTCATCGTCAACGATCGGCCCGATCTGGCGTGCCTCGTCGAGGCGGATGGAGTGCATGTCGGCCAGGATGATTTGTCGGTGGCCGATGCCCGGCGGATCGTGGGGGGGGACAAACTCGTGGGCGTATCCACGCACTCGATCGACCAGGCTCGGCAGGGAGTGCTGGATGGGGCCGACTATCTGGGGGTGGGGCCAACCTTTGCTTCGCAGACGAAGTCCTTTGAGACCTTCGCGGGGCTGAACTATGTTCAAGAGGTGGCCCGCGAGGTCGCGCTGCCCGCCTTCGCCATCGGGGGGATCAATCTGGAGAACATTGAGCAAGTCGTCGCAGCCGGAATGAGCCGGGTGGCAGTCAGTGGGGTCATCTGCCAGTCGGACGAGCCGGAAATGATTGCGAGACGGTTGCGGGACCAGTTGGAGGCACCCGCGACTTCGGGCACATGATCAATGACCAAGGGCACCCGACGCGAACGCCGAGTGCCCTTGTGACTGAACCGAAGGCAGGCTAACCGAAGTTAGTACTACTTGTTGGTTTCGTTGAGCGGGCGATCACAAGCAATGTCGCACTGGTTGTTGTCGCAGTCATCCCG
>JAYSVZ010000621.1:0-11975 GCA_043718305.1 Planctomycetota bacterium
GTGAAGCAAACATCACGGAAGGAGCGCAGGTTTTGTCATTTGACGTAACGCCAATCCTCCAAAGATGATGAAAACCTGTCGGCTTCAGCGAGGAGTGTCCGAATGCTTTTGGTGTTTCCGGTTCTCCAGCGGAAACATCCTTGGCGGGACGAACCCCTGTTCCTTCCATCCCCATCTGTGCCGCTCGCACGAGAGCGGCATCGGCATTGTCAGCCTGGACGTACAAGGCGGACGAGGGCTTGCCCTCGCGATATCCATCGACAAAAAAGTAGGGCACTGGAGATCTCCCGTGAGGCGGCGTGACTCGCTAGAGCACTTCGGAATTGGTCTTCAGTGAAAGCATTGGGCCATCAGCCAGCGTCAATTCGGGAGTTGTGTCACCACTCACCACTCACCACTCACCCCCAACCCCTCTCCCGAGGGGAGAGGTGAGCCGGAGTTTCGGGAACGAACTGAAGGCCAAATCCGAAAGAGACCCCCGTCAGACCATCCCTTCGGACCCCTCCGAGACTGACGGCGATTCGGTGTTGTCTCTGCGGAATGACCACCATGCCGCTTTCGGCAGCATCGCGAGAGACGCGATCGCGATTTGGGTAATGGCGAATTTCAAAAGGTTCAGCGCGCGGCCTTCTGTGATTCCATAGGTGTGCAGGCCCACGTTCAGTTCGTTGACTCCGAAGAACGACCAACTGACGACGATTGTCCCCAGGACGCACAACGCGGCCATCCCGCGTTCGCGGATCATCCCGCCCCAGCGGGCGTGCAGCACGAGGGCGTTCCACAGAACGATGATGAGCGCCCCATTCTCCTTCGGATCCCAGCCCCAGAACCGGCCCCATGAATCGTCCGCCCATAATCCGCCCAGCACCGTGCCGATGAAGCTGAAATAGATCGCGAAGCAGAGGGTGCCGTACATCATCGCGGCGAGCCGTTTGCGGTCCTCGGTTCCAAACGCGGGCGTGAAGATCCCGCCCAGGATGTAGATCGCTCCAATGAACCCCGCGAGGTAGGTCGTCGAATAGCCGAGTGAGATCGTGACCACATGCGTCGCCAGCCAGAACTGCGTGTCGAGGACCGCTTGCAACACGGCGAACGTATCGCCATCGGTGGTCAACCCGCTGGCGACTTCCAGGCTCAAGTAGCCCGCCACGCAAGCCAGCGTTGTCCCCAGTCCCTTTTTCAGGAAGAACTCGATCACCAATCCAAACAGTGCCGCCCCCGCGCCGATGAAGACGGCTGCGGAGTAGAGGTTCGTGACGGGTGGGCGACCGGAGATATAGATCCGGCCATAGATCGCCGCCACATGCAAGCCAAACGTGAGTAGCGCGAACGTCAGAGCCGCTGTGTGGACCGACCGCATCCAGCCGAAGCCGCTGACGACCCAGCCAATGGCGACCAGCACGAATGCCAACACATAGAGACGGCTCGCCAGAGTGAACGGAGCAACACGGTTGAAGAAGTCCTCGAACGCCGTGCGTTCCAGGTCGAGGAACGCTCCCGAGGCTTTCACTTTCCGCTCTTCGGGCGTGGCCTTCTTCAGCAGTTCCATGTACTCGGTGACATGCTTGTTGAAGTCCGCTGGCTTGTTCGCCTTGTAGGCTTCAAGCATCCCGCGCCAGTGCGTGACACCGGGAGCTGGTTCCATTCCCACCCCTTCTTCCACCGAGCTGATTGCCGTCGCTTCCAGGTAGGTCATCCAGTCGGTTCGAGTTGGCAAAGAAATCAGATTCTCACCCGCCTCAATGTCCATTGGCACAACAATCGCGAATTGACCATTGTTCGAAAGCTCAGCCAGCTTCTCGATAATGCGTCGAATATCATCGAATCTCGCCTTGGCAGAGACGGGGTCCGACTGAATCTCTTCCAACGTCGGCATCGCGGGCAAGGCCCGCACCGATGACGGGTCGGTGAACATGAAACCCAGCTTGTCGACCGTGCGGACTTGCCGGGCCAGCTTCAGAAGTTTGCGTTGATAGAGATTGAGTGATTCAATCTTCAAGTCTTGCAACCGATCGATCTCCTGCTCCATGCCAGCCAGTTTGTCACGGAACTCAGCGACTCCGTAGCGCAGCCGCTCCCGTTTCTCCAAACCGAGGGCATTTTGCAACTCGATATTCTCAATGCGAAAGACGGGATGCGTGCTAGCGGCTTCGGAGGCGGAGATTACATCGAGGAGCCAGCGAATCGCGGGCTGGGTCTTCGGCTTTTCGTCCTTCGGGGCATCCTTCGCCAGCTTCAAAGCAAAGCTGTCCTTATCGCTGATCGAGAGCAGGGCATTGCGGGCCAGGCTATCGATGGGCTGGGCGCGGCCTTCGTAGAAGATGGGGATCTGACCAAAGCCATCGAGATCGAACTCGGTGTCGAGGGCCTTTGGACGGAGCGTGGCCATGAGCAATCCGCCGAACATCAGCGTCGGCATGACGACCGACATCCCGATGAAAATGGCCGTCTTGTAGAACGCAAACTGCCCCACCACATCTTGGGCCAACCCGGCCACATTCCCCTTGGCGGATTTCCCAAGGAACCGAATCAAGACCACGCCAAACTGGAACAGCATCCCAGCGGCTGTGATCATGCAGGCCATATACGGCATCATCCAGCCTTCGTTCTCGACGACTTGCAGGCTGGTGACTTCGCGGCGGCCCTGGCCGCCCGGGTCGTAGTTACTCTGGTAGAACGTAAAGCCGCCGTAGCGGAGAGGATTGTTCATCCACACATGCACATCTTCCAGTTTTGTCCCGTGCGACTTGTCTTCCAGCGTGATCACTGAACGGAAGTCTTTCGGTCGGTCGGTCCCGACGTAGACATTCTTCTGCACATCAGTCAGCGTCAGATGAAACGGCGTGTAGGTCCGGCGGAACCGCAACTCCAACTCGTACTTCTTGCCGCCATGCTCAATCGACTCGGGACGCGAGAGATTCGTGGTCACCAAGTAAACGCCGAGTTCCTTTTTCGTCTGCCGGTCAGTGAGTTTGATGTAACCCGACGGGGTGTCGACCTGGCCCGAGGTATCGGTCCCGACGCTTGTCGGCAGATCCTGAATCTGGAATGTCTTTCCAAAGCCAACCGTGGCCAGGTCTGCATCGGTCGGAGCCTCGGCGGGCTGTCCCGGTCGTGACAAGCGGAACTTGGCGACCTTATTAAATAGGTCGGAGTGCGGGTGGTAGTCGAGCAATTCCATCACGAATGGAAGCTGGTCATCCTCGAAGGTCGATCCCTTCACGAGCATCCGCCCGGGGATGATCGTCTCGACATCTTCCTTCTCATCCGACAGATCGACAACGACCAGTTCCGAGCTGCGGATGTCTGTCGTGTAGACGGCGGTCTGGCCCTCTTCGATCTGCATGGCCGCTTCCATCGTGCCCGCATTCATCCCGACAATGATCTCATAGACCATCAGCATCCCGACGCCAGCGTGCAACAGCACGACCCCGGCCCGCTTCTTAAAGACCATCCAGCAGCCGAAGAGCAGCACCAAGCCACAGATGGTCCCCTTCATCAACTGGTACAGAATCCGCATCCCCGCATCTTCCAGCGGAGCATTCAGCAACACGACAGCACTCCCGAGGGCTAATGCGACTGCCAGTGTCAGAAGCAGCCACCGCATCGGTTTCGACTGGCCATCACCCAGTCCCTGAAACACGAATGCCCCCGACAACGCTAACAGGGTCAGCCCCATCAGTTGCCACACAGCCCCATAGCTGATGACGGAATCGGTTTGCACTCCATCGGCAGAGGCCGCCGTCTCGACGATGGCCCACGTCAGCGCGATCCCCAGCCCGATCACGCCAAGTCCCGCGAAGAGCGTCGGCCCCTTCGACTGGACGCGGAACCGAACCGCGTGCGCCGCCAGAAGATTCACGAGCATCACGGCCCCGATGGTCCATCCGCGGGGGAACCAGAAGCCGTACTTGTCGGCGATCGGGTCGAGTCCTGGGAAGAACGCGGGTGGCGTGAAGATCTCGAAGCGGACCCACACGAACAGGTTCTCGAGAACAGCACGCGGCGAACGGGCCTGCGCCAGTTCACTCACGTCGATCCGGAAGTACGTCCGCACAGCCTCCCACACATCCGCATCAACCTGGGCCAGCGTTCCCGCCAGCACGTTGAAGGAGGCCAGTGCCAGCAGCACGACCGTCAGCTTCAGTGACGCCAGCGGGCTGAGGATTTTTGAGACCGTGCTCCAAAGCGAGGGTTTGGTCAGCGCAGCAGGAGCGAAGCCGTCACGGGACAGCGGGGTAATCTTCGGAAGGGCCATCGTTCGACTCCCAGTTGCGTTTCGTCGATGAGCCGCCTCTGGCGTGTCTCAATCGGTGGTGTCGCATTGTCGTGGTTCGCTCCGCGAACCACCGTTGGATCGCGGAGCGATCCACGACAATTGTGTCCACGTTACGGCAGTTCGAGCGACTTCGTAAAGGCGACGAACTTCCCCAGCTCGCGAAGGGCCAGCGCGTTCGGCCCGCGAAGCTTCACGAACCACGTGGCATCGGGCCGCGACACGATCACTCCGAGGATCGTCTCTGTCGCGCCCACCAGTTGCACCATCGACGCCTTGTGCGGACCACACTCGACCGGCTTCACGATTCCCGCGAGGGCCGCCTTATCGATCGGGTCGATCATGATCTGGCCGCACCAGCGGTTGACGTTATCCAAATCCGATTGCCCCGGACCGAGCCGCGTCAGTCCGACATCACACCTCTGGTCCCCATCGACCACAGCCAGCGTCAGCGACTGCATGGGGGCGTTCGGCTGAACGACCCATCCCTCGGGGGCCTGGTACTTCGGCCCAGACGGGGACGGGAGTTCCACGCCCCCGGGCAAAGCGGGCTTGTCGCGCCGCTCAGAGATCTCTGCCGGAACACGGACCTGGTGAATCCCTTCAGAGGGACGACACCCGCCGAAGCTGAGGCATACAAGCCCAGTCAGCGCGACTAAGGCGACAACCGTCAAGCGGAAGGAACTCACAAGTGATTTCCAGGCAGGGATTACGGGCGGAGGGACACCGGCAGGTCGGTCAGGCACCAACCCACGCGAGGATAAGCACAGGATTATAGACCCGCCAAGCGACCAAAGTACATCAGCGAATTGAGAAGGGAAGATAAATCGATGACGGTGCGCCCTCATGACAATGTCGCCACAGCGTTTCGTCACCCTTTGAACCCCGCGAGCACGCCACAATGGATCAGTGTGGGTCTCGGCTTCGGCTCCTCGATTACCAGCCCGACCTCGGTCATCCATTGGCAGTATTCTGCGGCGCTGTAGGCTCGGCCTTCGGTCAGCGTGAAGAGAGCTGCGGAGTACAAGGCGATGGGCAATGGTCCGTCGAGGTCATCATGGAGAAAGACATCGTGGATCAGCAGTTGCCCATCGCGGTTCAGGGACTGGGCCGATCGCTCGATCAATTGACGGCACTCGGGGATGTCCCAGTCATGAAGAATATTCGATAGGAGAACGGCATCGGCCCCGGTCGGGAGGGGGGCGGAGAACATGTCCCCCTCGCGGAGTTCGAGGCGGCCCTCGACGCGATATTTGCGGCGAAACTCGTCCGCGACGCGCAACACCTCGGGGCGATCAACGAGGATCGCTCGCATTTGCGGATACCGTTTCAGGATCGCGATACTGTAGATCCCCGAGCCGCCGCCGACATCGACCAGCAGTTCCGCCCCGGTTAAGTCGACTTGACTGGCCAAGGCCGGTGCGACGTTCTTCGCCCGCCCGGCCAGGGAGAGCGTGAAGTGCCGGGCCAAGGCGGACTGCTCCATCGCCGACGGAACCCCCGCTCGGTAGATGAATGCGGTCCCGTCCTCGTTCAGGTTGAGTCCGCGCGGACGATTCGACCGCAGTCGTTCCACCATCTCCGTCACGCCGGGGCTGCCTGCCGAAAGCCCGATGTACCCGCCCACATCGAACTCGCTCCCCGGTGGAAGATGTGACCGCGACAAAACAGTCAGTTGCAGCCGCCGCTGCTCATCAAGTCGCAGGAGCTTCATCGCCCGGAGAGCTGTGACCAGAACGGTCATCGGCCGCGCGGCGAGGCCGATCTCAGCCGCCAGATCGTCCATGGTACGCGGCCCTCCGCGGAGCTTTCCGAAGAGATCGAAATGCGCCACAGCTGCCGTCAACAACTCGGTCCCATACGAGCCGCGATAGAGTTCGAATAAGGGGGTCGGATCAATGGCGGGAGGATGGAGATCGAGGACATCGACCTGGTTCAGTTCGATTGCCTCGACGAGTTCGGTCTTCGAGATCACGAGATCGTTGGCATCGGGAAGCGGGTCGAAGTCGGGCCAGCCGCCGATCTGGGAACCCGACCGCGAGGGGGCGACGGCGTGGCCAGGGACTGACGACCAGCCGACACGACACCGGACCCGGTCGCCTTCAAGCGTACAGCGAACGACGCCGGTATATTCATCGGCAAACTCGAAGGGCAGATCGACAACGCTACGGTCGCGGGCAGACTCGATCGACCCCCGCCACTGACCGAGAAGTAATTCCAGCGAGCGCTGAGCCCGGTCCTCGGGAGCCAATCCCCGCACTGCCGGGTCGAGGGCCAGATAATACGAATCAGCCCGACGGCTAAATTCGCCGCATTCCAGCAACAGGTCTCCCCGAGAAGTCCCGCAGTGGTCAAGAGTCAGTCGCAGCATGAAATAGTCCAGCGGAAGAGGGAGGGGAAGTATCAAGGGAGAAGGGAAAAGGGACAAGTTCAGAGTGCTTCCTGGGCACTTGTCACTTGATACTTGCCACTTCCAGCACGGCGTCCGCGTGAATTCGCATCCGCATTACGAGTGCTTCCGCAGCAGACGATCCATGACTGTTTCCGCCGGTTCGCTCTTTGCCACACCCTGGCGAATCTCCGCGGCCCGGCGATCGAGCTCGAATTCCCACAATTGCTCAGCACCGAGGTCCGTTTCGGAATCGAGCGATTCAATCAAATACAGCGCCAACTCCGCGCGATCTTCGACGGACAGGGTCGCCAACTGTTCCTTGAGTTCCCATCCTGACATGTTTCGCTGGCTCCATGGGGTTTGAGCAATTCACTCGATGGTACTCGCATGACTCAGGACAAAGGAAGTGCGTACGCTGGGCAGCATGTTCTTTTTCCACGATCCCAGGGCTGCTTCTGCTGGCTGAAGGCTGTTCGCTGACGGCTGATGGCCAACGCAAGGCCGTCGCATCCGTCATTTCCGGAGTTCTCGTCAATCTCGGCAGGGTCGATTGCCGATGAATACTCTGGATGGGTCGCGTCTACTGGCCACGATGGTCTCCGATATCCGGGGGCTTGGTCAGCGGACCTGAACGATCGCGTTCCGGGGGGAACAAACGTGCGTCATTTCAATGGGGCCGCTTTGGCGGTTGTGATGGGGTTGTCGGCTGCCAGTGCTTTTGCCGGGTGGCCGTTCACCAGTGACGGACCGCGGCGCGGATCCGATGAGTGGTACGCCATGCATGCCGGCGACCCGGTCGGCGAGCGGCAGGTTTTGAAATACGGCAAGCTCTGGCCGCCGCGTCCGCGTCCAGTGGGTGAAAAGCAGGCCTACATGCACCGCTACCATGCGGCGAAATACTGGCCTCATCCGTACGTCTGTGGTGACCGCGAGGCCGTTCGCAGCGTCTGGCAGACGCAAACGAACAATGGCTGGGAAATGGCCACAACGCTGTACGAGTATCACTTTGATCCGATCACACAAGCGTTGAATCAGTCCGGCGAGAAGCACGTGCGGTGGATTCTGCAGAGTGCTCCCGCAGAACATCGAAGCATCTCCATCCAGTCGATGAACGACATCGCGATCAATCAGACTCGGGTGTCGACCGTGCAGTCGACCATCGCCGCCTTGGCGGGTACCGATTCGATGCCGCCCGTGACGACGCGAGTGACCCACGCTGCCGGACGTTCGGCAGAAGAGGTCAACTGGATCTACGAGCAAGAGTTGAAACTGCGAACTCCACCGACGATCACGTATCAATCGGTGCAGAGTGCGCCGAGTAGTGGAAATTAATTTTCCGGGGGCGATCGAGGCGGGGAGGACCGTGTCTTTGGGAACGTGTCCTCCCCGCTTCATTTCTACACAGGTCCGGCTTCACCCAGTCCGTTTCACGCATCGTCCGGTCCGCTGCACAAGGAACCGATCACAGGCCACATCATGTCGGAGAACGGATATCCCACCATCGCCGTTCCGCCGCCGCCCGCTTCCCTGGAAGCGTGCGGGGTTCCGCTGCCCGTGTTGCAGGATCTGTTGCTAAAACACTTGCATCCCCGAGGGATGGCCGCTGCCGAAGAGCTGAATCGCGAGTTCCGGCTGCCGCGAAGATTGCTGGACGAATTACTGGCAACTCTCGATCAGGACGGGTTGATTCATCCCGAACCGCAAACTCCCGAGGGAGTCATCCGCTACCGTCCGACCACCTCGGGGCGTAACCGAGCGTGCGATGCGTTTGCCGTCTCGCGCTATCTGGGACCAGTGCCCGTCGCGCTTCCGGACTATGTCGAGCAGTGCCGCAAGCAACGCTTCGATGGATCGGGCATCACCGCCGATGATCTAACGCAGGCCCTGACCGGTGTCGTCCTGGATGACGCGACGCACCACGAGTTGCAACTCGCGGCCTCCTCGGGAGGGGCCATGCTGTTGACCGGTGAGTCGGGCAACGGCAAGTCGCTCGTCGCCAGCCGATTGGCCCAACTGGTCGAGCAGTCGTCCGAAGCGATCTACGTCCCCTATGCAATCTGGACCGGAGAGAGCTGCCTGCGGATCTTTGATCCCACAGTGCATCATCCGCTCGATACGATCACCGGGAACGGGGCGACGAGCAGTGACCATTTTCCAGAGGCTGATGCCCGCTGGCGAAAGGTCCGCCGCCCGGCCATTCTGCGGTCGGTCGACCTGACGCACGACGACTTTCGGATTGCTCAGCCTGCGACGGCAGCCTGCCCGGTGGCTCCGTTTCAAGTGCTGGCCAATGGCGGCATCCTGATTCTGGATGACCTCGGTCGGCAGTCAGTTCCACTGGTCGAGTTGATGAACCGGTGGATTCTGCCGCTCGAAGACCAGGCTGACATCTTCACCACGGCACCCGGTCGCCGGGTGACGCTCCCGGTCGATGCCTGGCTGGTCTTTGTGGCTGGCCCGGACGCTCCCGCATTGCCGACGCCGGTGGTTCGGCGGATCACCACACATGTGGAACTCCCAGCTCCGGAACGAGATCGGTTCTCAGCGATCCTTCTGGAAGAGGCCCGTCGCCGCCGGATTGAAGTCGAGGAAGGGGCGGTCGACGAACTTTTTGCGAGCCACTACAGCCCGCAAAATCCCCCTAAATGTTGCGACCCGAAGAATCTGCTTCAGGGTGTCGAGGCGCTTTGCCGATTCCAGAAGGAGACCGTGCGGGCGCGGACCGACCTGTTGATGGCGGTGGCGCATCGACTGCGGAGTCCTCTCTCCCGCGCGGCGTAGTTCTAGTCCGCGGGGATGAGATCGATGGACACCACGCACACCTTTTCTTGGGTGACAATCGCCTTGCTGTTGCCCGGAATCACCGGCTGCGCTTGGCCTGGGAAGACCGCAAAGAACGGGGCTCCACTGAATCCATTCGCCGATTCGCAGGTCGTCTACGCGGACGGCGAACAGTCGGCGGATGACGACTACTTTCCGAATAAGAAAATCGAAGACCCCGAGCGTCTGAAGCTGACCTACGCCAAGTGGATGGAAGAGGTCGGGAACCGTGACGAAGCCCGCAACCATTACCAGTCGGTGCTGAAGGCCCGTCCGAAAGATGTCGAGGCCATGGTCGGTCTGGCCCGACTCGATCTGCAAGAGGACAAACCGAGCGAAGCCCGCCACCGCCTCGAAACAGCCCTGCAACTCAATCCGAAATCGGCAGATGCCCACCTCGAAATGGGCCTGCTTCAGATTCAGAGCCAGGACTGGGACGCCGCCGTAAAGTCGCTTTCCGCAGCCTCAGCCGCCCGCCCGGAAGATCGCACGATCCGTCACCAACTCGGTGTGGCTCTCGTCCACACCGGCGAGATCGACGCTGCTCAAACGCAGTTCGCCCAAAGCGTTGGTCCCGCTGCCGGGCATTACAACACCGCGCTGATTCTCAAAGACCTCGATCAAATGGCCGATGCCGAACAGCAATTGCGGCTGGCCCTCATCAAGGATCCAAAGCTGACCGAAGCCCAGCGGTGGCTCGCCGAAATCCAAAAGCAACGGTCACTACAAGGTCCGGTGAACTCCGAGACCGTGAGCGGCCCACCCCCGATCGAACCCGCAGTGGTTCCCATCAGCTATCGCAATTTGGGTCCGATGGGGACCGTGGAGAACGTCCCCGCCGTCTATATCGAGGATGGCCAAGTGGTGGGATCAAAGCATGGGGCCGGGCACTCGAGACCCATCTCATCGCAGGAATAGTTCACCACTGCAATTGTGAAACATGGCTCACCCTCCACTTCGCCGTCAGAAGAAGGGAGGCGATCACTGATCGCGCCGCCGCTGGCCCTAGCGACGATCGACATCGACATACGACACGGTGCGTCCGTCGCCAGCGGTGTACGAGAACGACTGGTCCATCGTCCCCACCGCCGACCCAAGATCCCGCAGCTCGTTCCGCGTATTCCCGGCTGCTTCCGACAGTCCTGCCGTTAGCCCCAACACGCCGATCGTCCCGACGAGGGCCAGCTCCGAAGAGACCACGAAGCCGTTTTCATCTTGCCAGAGCGAACGTGCGATGCGAAGCATGGGGGCGATCCCGGTGGTTGTTTCAAGGTGCGTGGTCCGTCATTTCCGGACCCCCTTGAACCTAGGTCGCCCTTCGATGAGGTCAAACCGTGGATCGTGATCGCCTTGTAGTATTTTCAACAGTGGTCCGGTTGTGCCGGTTCGTCGGATCGAGATTCTCAAAGCGGCTGTCCTTTTCGGAGAGGGTTGCCAACAATGACTCTCGGTATCGAGCCAAAGTGGCGCGATGTGGGATCAGTGGTTCTGGGGGGAGTCGTCGATGTTTCGCGCTCTGGTCTGTCTGGTGGGCTTGGTGGTTCCGGGGATGCTCTGTGCCGAGGACATTGCGGCACCGCCCACGGAACCAGCGGGGATAAAGCGGATCTTCAATGGAACAGATCTGACCGGCTGGGATGGTGATCCTCGACTCTGGAGCGTGAAGGACGGCGTCATTCACGGAGAGACGACGGAAGCCAGCCCCACGAAAGGGAATACCTTCCTGATCTGGAAGGGCGGCACGACCAAGGACTTTGATCTGCGGCTATCGTTCCGCTGCAACGCCACGAACAACTCGGGGATTCAGTATCGATCCAAGCACATCACCGATGACAAGGTCGGTAACCAGTGGGTGGTCCGCGGCTATCAGCACGAACTCCGCAACGAGATCAAGTTCCCGAACACCTCCGCCTTCATCTACGACGAAGGCGGCAAGCGCAGCCGGATCTGCCTGCTCGGCGAACAGGCCGTCTGGGAACCGACTGGGAAAAAGGTCACCGGCAATCTGATCACCGAAGAGGAGTTCCAGAAGCTCTTCAAACTCGATGATTGGAACGATGTGGTGATCATTGGAAAGGGCAACCACATTCAGCATTACATGAACGGTCGCCTGGTCCTCGACTTCACCGACGAGGCTCCGGACCTGCAATTGCTCGATGGGATTCTGGCCGTCCAGTTGCACGCCGGAAAGCCGATGTGGGCCGAGTTCAAGAACATCCGGATTGCCGATTTGGGGAAGTAAGGCAACTGGCGGGAATAAAAGTCCCCCGCAGGCCGTCCTTGATCGATTGTTGCAGCCAGACGGCCTTTGCAGGCCGTCTTACGGGGAGACTATTTTCGCCCCCCGGCCTAACAAAGCGACTGGAAGCACCAGTCGGCACTCTCGGGGCCTAGTTCGCCACCGCTGAAGTTCCACATCACCAGAGCCAGAGTCCGAGTCGCACCACGGGCTATGAATGCTCCGTTCTTCCGCCCCGAAGGGGCACC
>JAYSVZ010000622.1:0-3792 GCA_043718305.1 Planctomycetota bacterium
CAGATGGAAGGTGGGGAGTGCGTGTTGCGCGTGCGCGATAATGGAGTGGGGATCAGTCCGACCCTGTTACCGCGGATCTTCGATCTGTTCACCCAGGCGGAACGCTCGCTCGACCGGTCGCAAGGCGGACTGGGGATTGGCCTGGCACTGGTGCAACGACTGACAGAACTGCACGGCGGAACGGTTGACGTGGAAAGCATACTGGGACAGGGCAGCGAGTTCATCGTGCGGCTGCCGCTCCACGGTGACGAGAAACGACAGACCAATGGCGAAGTGGATGGTGTCCTCGCACCTCATCAGGCCCCACTTCCCCCACAGCTCCGAGTCCTGGTGGTGGATGACAACGTCGATACCGTACTCAGCTTCTCGATGTTGCTTCAGGCGTCGGGGCACGAAGTGTTGACGGCTCATGATGGATTGAGTGCTGTGCAAGCGGCGCTCGATTACCAACCCGATGTGATGTTGCTCGACATCGGGTTGCCGGGGCTGAACGGGTACGAGGTCGCGAAACGTGTCCGCCAGGAACCGCAGCTGCGCGATGTGGTGCTGGTGGCCTTGACGGGTTACGGTCAGGATTCGGATCGAGCGACCTCGTTGCAGGCGGGGTTCAATCACCACATGGTGAAGCCCGCGAGCTTTGAGCAGATCAAACTGATCCTGGCGAGTGTGCCGAGGTTGCCGAGGTGAGGAGCCGTCGGGTGGGACAAGCCGCTTTGGGGGACGGGAATGTCTGCTCCACGGCTTTCGAAGAATCTCACCTGTCTCACTTCGACCAATCGATGCGGTCGTACAGCGTCCGCAGCTTCATCCCACGGGCAGGATTCACAGAAGCCAGGTGGCCGATTCGCCCGAGTAAATGGGCTGCGAACTGCGGGTGCCTGTTGCGGTTTTGTGAGGCCGGGCCGTGGCGCAGGCAGTTGGTGAGGATCGCCTTGAGGCGGTCGAATTCGGCGCGTGGGATGCCGAGTTGATCGTTGACGACCAGGCCCGTGACGGTCTGCTGTTGATACCGGCGGAGCACGCGGCGTTTCGCCTTGTTGAGGCGGAACCGCTCCCAACCGATGATCGTCGTCGCAAACGGAATGATCTCTCGAAGGGCAGCCACGGCCCGCTGCGGGCCGGAGAGCGTCAGATCATCGGCATAGCGGGTGTACCGCAGTCCGTAAGCCCCCGCTAACCCGGTCAGCCGGAGATCGAGGCCGAACGCCGACAAGTTGGCAATCGCGGGTGAGGTCGGGGCACCTTGGGGCAGGTGCCGTCGCAGATACGGCCAGACGGTTCCCATCCGCTGGTCCGGGGCATTCAGATTCGACGGGATCGCTGATGTCGTCAGCTTCCCTAACCAGATCGCCGCCTCGCGGCAGTAGCCCAGGCTGCGAAAGATGGCGACAACGCGGTTGAAGGAGACTGAAGGGTAAAAGTTAGACAGGTCGAGCTTGAGGATCCAGGCCTGCCCGACATGGGGGGCGGCGTTGCTGCGGATCGACCGTCCGGGGACGAAGCCGTGCGCGGCGGGATGGGCCGCGACGAGGTCGAGAATCCCGCGTAAGATCCGGATCTGAACCTCTTTGAGAAGCGATTTGGGAGCCTCGATCAGGCGATACCCGCCGCTCTTCTTGCGGACCCAATGAAAGTGGTAGTGGGCCTCTGCTTCCGACTGCGGGCGACGATTATCGTGGAATCGACCGATCAACCATGCCAACTTGGGAAGGGGAACTTCCAGCCAGTTCGCAATCTCCTCCGGTGTCCGAAGAAGAGGGAGGCCGAACCGGGCGAGCTGCTCGGGATCGTGGTCCTCGGTGAGATCGATATAGCCGCGTGTTGGCAGGTCGCGATTGGCAAAGCGATAGGGGGCCACCGAAACAACGCGGCCCTTTTTCGTTCGATTGACCCGCGGGGCGTACCGGATGGATACCGGGCAGCGGAATCTGCCCCGCCGGGACTGATAAGCCGCCGGGGGCTGACCGCCAGAGGGAGGGGGCTGGCCATCTCGTATGTCGAAGGGCACCTCAGCCCCGACATCGCGCGATCCCGCATGGCTCTCTTCGGAAGCTCCCCCGAAGAGCCGCTTGAGAAACGCGATTAGTCCCATGTCGGTCCAGCCATCCGTGTCTCCTGGGTGCGAGTGGTCATTGAATGCGGTCTGCGGGTTGCTCAACGCATCCTGTGGCGAGTTTGTTCAAACAGTAGGCACTGTTTGGACAAACTCACGGCGAATGTCGAACAACGTGTCTCCCACGGGGTAACCCCGCAGTGTCCCGAAGGACGAAGGCTTGGCATCCCCGCAGACCGCACCGGTTAATTATCAATGCAGCCCGTGACTGGCGTCAATCGAGGTTGTGCTTCAGACACTGGAGCGAAGCGTTTCTCATAAAGCGAGTTGTCAGTTGTCAGTTGTCAGTTGTCGGAGGCCGCTCGGCCTCAGATGGCGATACTTGACCCGATTTTTCGATTCAGTGGCATTTCCTGGGATCGACTTCTCCCAGCCGTGGCTTTGTCGGCTCAATCACTTCAAGAGCCACTTGATCTGATGCCGATGACACTCACACGGGAAAATCCATCGCTGGAGACCGAGCCTTCAAAAGGTCGATCCGTGGCCCGCGTACTCCGAACTCGAAGGATCGATTTCATGAAGACTCCGTTCCAGTCGCTTAGGCGAGCGGCCAGAAGAAGCGAACCGGTAGGACGGCCTTTCCAGGCCGTCCCGAGCGAAGGCATCACTCACGAATGGTCGGTCAGGGTGCATCGTGAGGTGGGCCTTCGCTCCGGGACGGGCAGGAATGCCCGTCCTACGGGGATGGTATTTCTGGCCACACGCCTTGCGATGGCGATGGCACTTCTGGTGCTGGCTCACGGAATCGTTAGTGCGCAGGCTCCCGTTCCGTCCAATCGGCCCTCAACCGTGGCACCGGTCGAGGGGAAGTACACCTTCCTCGTGTTCTATAAGCAGAATGACGCTGCCACCCAAGCCATGACGGCGGATCTGAAGTCCGGCATGGCGAAGCGAAAGGAAGTCGCGACAGCCGCCTTCATTCGCGTCGATGACCCCGCGCAGAAGGAGTTGGTCACCAAGTACGGAGTGTCACGCGCGCCCCTTCCGCTGCTGGTCGCTGTCGCACCCAATGGGGCCATGACCGGGATGTTCCAAAAGAAGATCCCTGCCGAAGGACTCGATGGAGTCTTCGTCACACCGACCATGATGGTGACGATGAAGGCGCTTCAAGCAGGCAAGATCGTCCTTGTGACGGTGGCCGGATCGGTCCCCGCGATCGCTCCGCCCGCCGTCAACGCCTTTTTGTCGGACCCGCACTTCAAGGATCGGCTGGCGACTGTCTCCATGACGGCAGCTGACCCGCTGGAAGCGAAGTTCATCGCGCAGATGCAGATTGCCAGCAACGTGGTCGAGACGCAAACGGTCCTGCTGGCCCCGCCCGGTGTGCTGGTCGGTAAGTTCAATGCCACGACCACGAAGGACATTATCGCAGCCGCCTTAGCCAAGGCGGGCAAATGTTGTGATGACCCGAACTGCAAGCACCATCCGCCCCCGCAATCGGCGACGAAGGCTCCGGCAGTCCCCAAGTAAGGCGGTCAGACTTGTCTGACCCGTGGGATAGGCTTCTGGTCCTCCACCGCCGAAGTCCCACATCACCAAGGCCAGAGTCCGAATCGCAATTCGCACTCGTCCCAGGAACGTCCCCTGCTTCCGCCCTGAAAGGGCACCGACATACCAGCCCAGGGCCACGCCCTGGGTATCGATTCCGCCTTGCTCGCCAAGCCCTGAAAGGGCGGCAC
>JAYSVZ010000623.1:0-11896 GCA_043718305.1 Planctomycetota bacterium
CGGAACACACGGAAAAAGAGAGGAAACCAAGCGTCATCCGAACGTCTGGCGGAGGGACGAAGGTCTGTTGTTGGGGGGATGTGACATGCGGAACATGGCCGTTCAACCAACGGCTTCCTCCGGGTTCTTTTTCCGTGTATTCCGTGTGTTCCGTGGTTCCATCTCTGAGTTGTTCTTTGAGTTTCTTGCGGCCCCCATTCTGAAACCAGATCACCGGGAGGCCTCAATGGCCTGCACTGCGTGTCTTGCCGCGAGACATGGCTGTCGAAGTTCATTGCGACAAACTGGCCAGCCGTGGTTTGTCACGCCGGGGGAGCGGATCTCGAACCGACCTCAAAAGGCAATCCCGCCGCCCAGGGACCAGCCCAAGCCGTCCCCGTTCAGCGGCTTCAGGAATCCCCCCCGCATGTAGACGCGGTCGTGCAGCCACAGGATTAACTCGCTGGAGAACGAGGAGTCGTCAAAGCTGTCTTGGGTCTCGACATTGAACCGTCCCCGATAGGCCAGTGACGGGAGTAAGTCGGCTTCCAGCCCGAGATTGACCAGGGCCTCGGTTTGGCGATCATCGTCGGTCACAACGATCGCACCAATCAGCGCATCCATCTCGTCTCGCGTGTGGACGAGTCCCAATTGGACAAACGGGCGGAACTTGTCGGCATAGGTGGGATAGAGCGAGACACCGAGGGTGTACTGATCGGTTCGAGAGTTCAATCGAACCGTTTCATTGATGGGTGGCCCGAACGTCGCACCGCCGCGATTGCTGAGTTGTCCATAGCCGAAAAACAGGTCGACATCGATCGCCTCGGTCGTGTTCATCGTCGCCAGGGGGATGTTGATCAGCGTGCTGAAACCCTGGGCATCGGGATCGATCCGCTCGAACACCGGATCGTCGATCTTGAATTCAATGTACTGTTCCTGCATGAACAGTTTGCCCAACAGCCCGGCATGCTTCGAGGGATCAGGAGCCTCAGCGAACGCCCCTTCGACAGGTGTCGTTTCAAAGAACGGCGCCACGACTTCCTGAGCCGAGGTGACGGCTGTCAGTAGTGACATCCAGGCCAATCCGAGAACAACAGCGCGCATGATCCGACTCCGCTTCGACGGTGAACGTGGGATTAGCGCGGTCAGGCCGGGGACCAGTCAACGTGAATGGCAGAATCAGGGGCCGACGGACGACCGGTTCAGCGATTTCTGCCGAGAGGGGTGAGGAAGTGGTTGGTGATAATTAGCCTCTCAGTGCTCAATTCAGAAAGAGCCGCAAGCCACGACCGATGTCTTGGCCCTGAATGTGCCGGACGGGATAGCCTAGCCCTCCACTGCTGAAGTTCCACATCACCAACGGCGTTGTGGCCCCGCCGATCTTCATTTCTTCAGGCCTAAAGGGCGGGCCATTCCTCCAGCCAGGGCTGATGGCCCTGGTTCCGTCGGCCCCGCGCGAGGCCAGGCCTGAAGGGCCGACAGTTCGGGTTTCGCCTGCGAATGGCCGGGCCTTCAGCCCTTTCGAAGTTCAGGGCGGGCGACTTTGCCAGGGGCGATGCCCCTGGCTGGAAGAACGGCTGGCCCCTTGGGCCGGAAGAGGGAAGCCTAGGCGGCTTCCGGGACTGCCTCGCACCACGGGACGAGCCACTTGACAGGACATCGTCTCCGAAGCCACAAAGAGATACCACATGTCCCACGCTCCCCCTCGGAACACTCCCATGCGCCTGCTCGCTGCCTGCCTGTTTCTCATTTGTACGACTGTCGTATTCGCCGATGACACCGAGTACGTGCTCGGCCCCGACTCGCAGCGGCAGGAGGGTGTTCCGAAAGGGACCGTGACCCATCATCAGTGGAAGAGCCAAGTCTTCGAGGGGACCGTTCGCCACTATTCGGTCTACGTTCCCGCGCAGTACAAGGCGGATGAGCCAGCGGCCTTGATGGTCTTTCAGGATGGCCATACCTACGTCAAAGAGGACGGCAAGTTCCGCGTCCCGGTCGTCTTTGACAACCTGATTCACAAGAAAGAGATGCCCGTCACGATTGGGGTCTTCATCGATCCCGGTCATAAGAAAGAGACGCTTCCCGAGAAACGCGGCTGGGAGCCCCGGCCCGAGAACCGCAGCTTTGAGTACGACACGCTTTCGGACCAGTACGCGAAAATGCTGCTCGAAGAGATCCTTCCCGAGGTCAAGAAGAGCCACAACTTCACCGATGATCCCGAGAAGCGGGCGATTGGCGGCATCAGCTCGGGGGGCATTTGTGCCTTCACGGTCGCCTGGGAGCGGCCCGATGCGTTTCGGAAAGTGCTGAGCCATGTGGGGAGCTTTACCAATATCCGCGGTGGTCACAATTACGAAGCGCTGATCCGCAAGACCCCCAAGAAACCTCTGCGGGTCTACTTGCAGGACGGCTCCGGGGATCTCGACAACGAGCATGGCAATTGGCCGCTGGCGAATCAGTCGATGGCGGCTTCACTCAAGTTCAAGGGGTACGACTTCCAGTTCGTTTACGGCACCGGTGGCCATAACGATATCCACGGAGCGGCTGTGCTGCCGGATGCGTTGCGGTGGTTGTGGCGGGATGAGAAGTGAGGTCAGTTGTCGAGGAGGCATCGAGCGTGGCAGAAACTGCCGCCCCCGGGGACGGCAGTGTGGCCAAAGCTGCCGATGGAATGGAATTCGAAAGATGGGGTCAAAAGTTTGCTCGGTCCCCCTTCGCTGTCACGGATTGACAGGGGCGAAGGGGAGGGTCAGCCACACTGGAAAGCTGCCTTCGGGATGGGTCAAGTCGCGACTTGTTAATTGCCGTAAGCCGTTTGATAGTGGTTTGTTTCGGTTTATTGGCTGACTTGTGGACGGTCCCTCTGGCCAATGATGGGGGCTCTGGTTTCTGCACTGGGAACCACCGTTCAGGGGGCCTGGGGGAACCTCGAAATAGGCTGGTATTCACAGTCTCAGTCGCGATTTTGCCGGTCGATTTCGACTTTTCGTTTCGCGGCGGGTTGACCTATGGTCGCCGTAATCCTCGGATCGGCGTGCCCGGTCCCGGGTGTCGTCACGATGGCGACTCATGGGAAGCCTGCCCGATGTCCGGACCGGTTTCCTGAGTGAGTAGCACTCACGAGGTGCATGGATGATCCTCCCTAGAGCGGCCCATACCAGTCTTCGAAACCGCCTGCGGCATTTGCCCAGAGTGGTGTTATTCGGAGTTCTGGCCATTCTGTTGGCCTCGGCTGCGTCCGCGCAGCAAGCGCCGCAGATGATGCTACAGCCCGGAAACGCTGGCGATTCCAGCGGTTCTGCAACGGGCTTCCCGCGGAGCCATATCCAAGGCGACCCGGCTCCCGAGGACGTGGGCGTCGGAGGGATGGGGCTGCTGGGACGCGTCGGACACGTCGCCGGTGACACCGTCGGCCGCACGCAGTCCATTACGTACCTGGACCTCGCTCCATACATGTTTGTGGAGGACACATTCCTCTTTACGCAGGGCAGCCTGTTCATCACCAATCAAGGGAAGATGGGCGGCAGTGGCGGAGTCGGAGTTCGGCAATACTACTCGGAACGGGACTTCGTTCTGGGGGCCGCCGTCTTCTACGACCGGGATGATAGTCGTGACGTGAAGTTCGAACAGATGGGGGTCTCGGTCGAACTCTTCTCACAATGGATCGACATTCGGGCGAACTGGTACAAGCCGTTTGGCGAACTGGTCCAGGAACTCGGCACCACGATTACGCCGGGTTCGGGGCGGTTCCAGGGAAACAACATTACCTTTTCCACACAAACCCGAGTGTCCGCCGCCGCCGAAGGGGCTGACCTGACCTTCACGGTTCCGGTTCCGGGCGAAGTCGCCCAGTCGATGAATCTGGAAGCCTCAGCGGGCGTCTACAATTTCCAGGCCCGCAACCAGGGGCTGGACCATGCGCTGGGCTGGCGGCTGCGGATGGACGCGGACTTCATGGAGCGATTGGTTCACGGCTTCGCGGAGATCACCAAGGACCAAGTCTTCGACACCAACCTGATCGCGGGGGTCGATGTGAACTACTGGGGCCACCTGGAAGACCGGCCTCGATTCGGGTCGAGTCAGTTTAACCGGATTGCCCAGTGGGTCCGCCGCAACCGAACGGTCGTGACGAACGATTCGATTCGCCAGAACCCGGACGAAGTGGCCGTCAATCCGAACACGGGTAATCCCTACTTTGTGTACCATGTGCGGAACGTTCCTGCGCCCTCCGCACTCCCGAACTTCCCGGCTCCGACCGGACTGGGAACCATCCTGGCTCCGTTCCAATTTATTGACGAGGCCCAGTTCGCGGTGCCCGATGCCGACCTGTTCTTCGTGCATGCCGACAGCGTCTTCGATAACCGTCCGCTCGTGCTGAACGATGGCGAACTCGTGTTGGGCGAAGGGGTCAGCCAGAGCATTCCCGTGCTCGGTCAGACACAACTCCTCCCGCTTCCCCGAGCCACCGGCGGTGCGAACCGTCCGATTTTCCAGGATACCGTGGGACCAGCGGTCTCGTTGGCGGATAACAACCTGTTTGCGGGCTTCGACATCATCGATTCGGCGGGGACAGCTCTGTTCGGCGACGCGATCAGCGGCGGGACCGTTCGCGATGTGCGGATCACCAACACGACCGGCGTGGCGGGACACGGGGTCCATCTGCAGAACACCACGGGGACGATTACGCTTCAGGATGTCGACATCAGCGGAGCGGATGGGAATTCCTTCTTTGTCTCCGGCGGGAATGCCTCGATCGTCTATTCGGGATCGATCATCAACGATACCGGGTTTGCCGTCCTGATCGAGAACAACGCGGGTAGCGTCAATATGCAGGACAGCACGATCACCGATGTCGGTGGACTGGGCGTGCGGGTCTTCAACTCATCGGCTGCCACGACGCTGGGCGAGTTGACACTGACAAACAACGTTGGTCCCGCTGTTCACCTGCTCGATGTCTCGGGCGGTGTGACGCTGTTTCAGGACTCCCTGATTACGAACCCGGGCGGAGCCGGGATTCTGATTGAAAACTTGACGGGGAGTTTCGCCTCGATTGGCAATGTCTCGATCATCAATCGGGGGGATGTGGGCATCGATCTCTTCAATATCGCGGGGCAGGCGAACTTCACCAACAATGTCAGCATGACCGGTACGCAGGCGGGCGGGTCGCATGGGATTAACTTCCAGGGATCATCTGGAACTGTTCGTTTCAATAGGATCGGCATCACTGACAGCGAAGCCACCGGGATCAACATTGGCGGCACCGTCCAAAATACCGGACAGTTCCGGGTCTCCGGTCAAACCGTTATCAACAATGCGTTTGACTCCTCGATTCGGCTGCTCAATGATCTGTCGCAAGTCACGTTTAATGGGATCAACATCAACAACCGCCGGGCGCGCGGGATTGAAGTCTTGAACCATAGTGGGACCACCGACTTCGCGGGACTCGTCTCCATCTCGAACGAGAATGGCGTGCTGGTTCCGGCTATCGATGTTCAGGATTCCAGCGGGACAATCCAGTTTGGGATTGTGAATGCCACGGCCACCTTGGGTCTCCCCGGGGTCCTCGTCCAAGACAACACCGGGACCGTGAATTTCGGCTCACTGAGCGTCGAGAGTAACGGAAACACCGCCGTCGATGTCCGGCGGAATGCCAGCTTCACGACACAGGGCGGGACGGTCATTGCGACCGATGCTCGCGCCATCACGATGATCGACAACCAGAACTTCACCGCCATCTTTGATTCGATTAGCAGTACGAATTCGGACTTCGGCATCTTTGTGGAGAACATCCGTACGATTCTGAATCCGCTGGACCATCCCGGGGACTTCACCGTGCTGGGGACCGGGGGGACAGTTCCCCAGGGAGGCTCGATTACCGACCACAACACGGCAGGGGCCCATTTCTTCAACGTGGATCGCGTGACCCTCGTCGGCCAGGAGTACGTGGACAACCTCGTCGGGATCGATGCTGACGATGTGTTGGAAGTCACGATTCGAAACAATGATCTGAATTCGAACACTCTCCAGGGCTTCGACGGTCGCAACGTGCGGAGCTTCCTTCTGGAGAACTCGATCGTCCAAAATAATACGGGAGGAAACCAGGTCCGCCTCAACGCGACGATCCTTGAAAATGCCACGACCTTGGGGAGCTATGCGGTCACCCTTCGGAATAACCGATTCATCGACCCGACCGGCGGATTGATAGGCATTCCGGGACTCGGGGACATGATCTCGATCTCCAACCAGGGAACGGCCAACGGTTCGATCCTCTCCCTCTTGGTAGAAGACAACGGGGGCATCGGCGCGGGGGGAGGGGTCGGTTTTTCGTCCAACCGAAACTTTGACGATGCCATTCTGGGGACGACCTGGAACGGCGACATGCGGGTCACGATCCAGGACAACAACTTCCGAATGAGTGCCAATGCCGGGCAAGTCGGGGTCCGCATCATCCAAACCCGATCGTCGGCCTTCTCAGATGTCCTCTATCAGCGGAACGTCTTGAACGACGGTGGCGGAAGTCTCGATACCGGACTGTTCATGGACTTCGCCGGTCGGACCTCACTCGGAATCCTGGACAACTTCGGCACCGACGCCAACGGGAATGTCGCGGTTCAGGGATTCCAAATGGATGGCCGGAACAACGCCCGAGACACCGCAATCGATCTCGTCTTCCGGTCCACCAACAACACCATCGATATCTCCCGGAACGCCATCCTGTTCAACAGCTTTGACGGCACGGGAGTTCTGTTCGAGACAATCAGTGGTCCCTCGACAGTCAACATGGATGGAAACCAGATCACCATGTTTGACGATGGTTTCCTGCCGGACGAACTCGCGATCGTGTTTAATTCGGTGGTGGGAACGATCAACCTCTCAAGCCGCCAGGGACAGGACAACATCATCAACCCCGCTGGCATCTTTACCACAATCCCGTTCTTGATCCCGAACGGTGTCTCGACGGGATCGATCCTGATCAACGGCATCCAGACGCCGTAACTGGCAGGGTTTCCAAGGCGGCGAAGCCTCAGCCGACCATCAAAGTGTGCCAGCGAAGCCCTTGGGGTGACGAGGGGAGATGGCCGCAAAAAACTCAAAAAACTCAAAGGGGCCGGCCGTTTTTGCGTTTTTGCGTTTCTTGCGGCCACTGAATCTCGCCATCTCAAAGTCTCGTGAGTCGCGAGACTTTGAAAGGTGAGTCGCACGGAACAGAACCGGTCTTTTCCGGTGTTCCGTGGCTCAACCCTCGGGTCTTGGAAGTGACATCCCTGGTTTTTGCACCTTGGAAGCCGGCCTCGCGCACAAGTTTGGGGTCTGTTGAATGCCTCCTCGCCCCGACAAGCTGATCGAGGCTCCCGTCACCCGACGAGAGTGGCTCAGGCAGCGTCTCTTCAGCCCGAAGATCGTCGCCACGGTCGTCTTGGCGGGACTGGTGGTCCTCGTGATCCCGGCGATTCCCGGACTCTGGTCATCGGTCGAAGACGATCCGCGATTTCGCCTGACCGAGGACCGGATCGAGCTGACCGAGCCGCCTAATTCTGTGCCACGCAAAATCGTCGAGCAGACCTGGGACCGGCATCCCGAGTGGGCCCAGCGAAACCTGCTCGAGTGGACCCTCGCTCGTGATCTCTCCCAGGGGTTCTCGGAACACCCCTGGATCGCCTCGGTCGATCGCGTGGAAAAGTCGCGAACCGGTCGGATCATTGTCACAGTACAGTACCGCCTTCCCGTGGCCGTCATCGAAACCCATCGCGGCCAGTTTCCCATCGACGCCACGGGAGTGCTTCTGCCCTCGTCCGATTTCTCGATCGCCGATGCGAGCCCTCTGCCCCGTGTTCGCGGCATTCGATCGATGCCCAATGGACAGCCGGGCTCAGCCTGGGGCGATCCGGCGGTCGAAGCTGCGGCCAAGGTCTGTGCGGTCCTGACTCCGAACCAGGACTTGAATCGCTATTGGAAGCGGTATCAACTCGCGGCGATCGTCGCCGTGAAACCGAGCGACGAGGCTCCCCAGCCGCGAGGCGCGGATCAGACCTTCGAACTTCTGACCCTTGGGGGTAGCCCGATCTTCTGGGGTCATGCTCCGGGGAGTGATCCGCTCGAACCGACCGCGAAGCAAAAGCTGTTAAGGCTCGATCACTATCTCAGCCAGTACAAGTCATTCGACGATCCTCAAGTGCTGCGGATCGACCTGACCCCGCTCGAGGGAACCGCGCGGCAGATTCGCACGACAGCGGGCGAACGCCCGAGTCAACCGACGAATCGCAGCTCACAGTCCGCCCCCGACCGGATTCGTTGACCGGTGGCCCGTTTTTACGAAGACGTTGATTCGGAACAAAAACTCGGAAACATGGCTTCTGCCATGCTGTCCTCTGGACTACACTCGCCGAATCGCGAACATCGGAATCGCCGCATCCCTTACTCCCATTTCTCACGAAGGTCATGGCTAAGTCGACTGACATCCGCATTGTTCAGGCCGAGTTCTCGTTCGAACCGGTCAAGTATCGCGCCCCGCTGAAATTCGGCGGTCGGACGGTCACTGAATCCAAACTCCTCAATGTTGAAGTCACGGTCGAAAGCCGCGGCAGAAAGCATGGGGTCGGGTCCGGGAGTATGCCGCTCGGTAATATCTGGGCCTGGCCCGGAACCGGGGGCGTGACTCCCGAGCAGGCCGAAACGGTGATGACCGACTTTGCCCAACGGGTCGTCGGCCTCACCGAAGGGTTCGAGGACTTCGGCCATCCGATGGAGTTGATGTTCACGCTCTCGGCCGAGTACGCCCACTTGGCCAAACTCGTCGCCGAGAAGCATAAGCTCCCGGAGATGATCCCGGATCTCGCCCGCCTCGTGGCTGCCAGCCCGCTCGATGCCGCCGTCCACGATGCGTACGGCAAGGCCAACGGCATCAACAGCTACGACGCCCTTTCGTCGAAGTTCATGAACGACGATCTGTCCGAGTACCTCGACGCCCAGTTCAAGGGGGAGTACCTCGACAAATATACGTCGCGAGAACTTCAGCCGAAGATGCCCCTGTACCACCTCGTGGGGGCTATCGATCCGCTCAGCCCCGGAGAGATCGAGAAGAAGATCGGCGACAACTTGCCAGAGACGCTGGAGGACTGGATCCCGTTCAACGGGCTCACGCACCTTAAGATCAAGCTGAACGGCGATGACCTGAAGTGGGATGTGGAGCGGGTTCTCGCCGTCGACAAAGTGGCCGTCGCCGCCCAGGCGAAACGAAAATGCGCCCAGTGGTACTACTCGGTCGACTTCAACGAGAAGTGTGCCAACGTCGAGTACGTGCTCGACTTCCTCAAGCAGGTCCAAGCGGGCTCACCTCAAGGCTACGACCGCATCCAGTACATCGAACAGCCGACGCATCGCGATCTGAAGGCCCACGCCGAAAACAAAATGCACAAGGCCGCCGCCCTGAAGCCGGTCGTCATCGACGAGTCGCTGATCGACTACGAATCGCTGCTCCTGGCCCGTGAGCAGGGCTACAGCGGGGTCGCCCTCAAAGCCTGCAAGGGACACACCGAAGCCCTCTTGGCCGCCGCCGCGGCTCAGAAGTTCGGGATGTTCCTGTGCGTGCAGGATTTGACCTGCCCCGGGTTGTCGTTCCTGCACTCGGCCAGTCTGGCCGCTCGTATTCCAGGGGTCGCCGCCATCGAAGGGAACGCCCGTCAATACTGCCCCGCCGCCAACAAGAAGTACATTCGCAGCTTCGGCGGCATGTTCGACATCAAGGACGGAACCGTGGCCACGGGGTTGCTGAGTGGGATCGGGTTGGGGTTCTAGCGAGTGCCCTGTCAATGCTTGATTTGTGGGTTGGAGTCCAGCCTTTAGGCGACTTTAGGCGGCTCCGGGACAGGCTAAAGCTTGGACTCCAACCCCAGTCTGAGTCTTGACGAGGCACAAGTAGTAGGCCCATCGCTCATGAAGAATGATCAGCCTGCGATGCGTTACATAAGACTTCAGTCACTTGGCTCGTTTCTCGGTCGGGGTTCCTGATGTCCACTTCTCGTCGTCATTTCTTGCAGTCGGCCCTTGTCGTTTCGGGTGCGGCAGTGTTCGCCAGCCGAGACCTGCTGGCAGTGGATGACCCTCGGGGCTTGATCGTCGACACGCATCAGCATCTCTGGGATTTGTCTCGGCAAACGCTTCCCTGGTTGGCGGGCGCTCCAGAGGTTCTCAAGCACGACTTCCGGTCGCAGGAGTACGCAGCCGCGACCCAGGGGCTGACGATGCGGACCGTCTATATGGAGGTCGATGTCGCAGCCGAACAGCACGACGCGGAAGCGGAGTTCGTGATTGGACTGTGCCGCGATCCGAAGCATCCGATGGTCGGGGCCGTGATCGGCGGGCGGCCCGATTCGCCTCAGTTCGGCGACTCTATTCGACGGCATGTGGCCTCGGGACATGTGAAGGGAGTCCGGCAAGTGCTCCACGGTGAGACAACGCCGAAGGGGCACTGCCTGCGACCGGAATTCGTGAAAGGCGTCAAGCTGCTGGGGGAACTCGGCGTGAACTTCGACCTCTGCATGCGGCCCGGTGAACTCGCCGATGCGCGGCGGCTGACCGAAGAGTGCGCGGGGACGCGGTTCGTCCTCGATCACTGCGGAAACGCGGACATCAATGCCTTTGCCACGGGAGCCACCGAGCCGAGCCATGATCCAGAAGCCTGGAAGCGGGAGATCACAGCCCTCGCCAAACGCCCGAACGTCTTCAGCAAAATCTCGGGGATCATCGCCAAGGCGAAGCCCGGCTGGAAAGCCGCCGATTTGGCCCCCGTGGTGAACCACTGCCTCGACTCGTTCGGCCCCGAGCGCGTCGTCTTCGGCGGCGACTGGCCCGTCTGCCTGCTGGGGGCTCCCCTCTCGAAATGGGTCGAGGCCCTGACCACGATCATCGAAAACCGCCCCGCAGCGGAGCGACAGAAACTCTGGTCCGGAAACGCAGCCGAGGTCTACCGGCTACCGGTGGGGCTCAAACAATGATGGTTTGACGGTTATGCCCGAAGACCGGGGGTGGGAAAGAAAACCAAAAGCGGACAGGCCCTCCTGGGCAGGCGTGTGCAGGGCGGCGCGGCCCGCCGTGATCGCCATCATCAAGAGGAGGGCCTTGTCTTCCAGAAGGTTATGGGAGAAGAAACTGAGCGCGGTGACAAAGGCTGCCACCGTCGTACACTCGCGCGACCCGTATTTACTTCCGACGCGATAGAGCATTCCAATCAGCAACACATAGGCCACTAATCCCGGGATCCCATTCTCGACCCACCGAGCCAGGAACATGTTATGGGCCCCCTCTTCGCCGACATAGCTGAGTCCCGTGCCCCAGCCGAAAACTGGCCGCTCCATCCCCATCTGCAAATGGTCCAGCGCCAGCATGACCCGCGAGTCATCACGCGTATCCATGGCATCGAATTGCCCCGAGAAGAGGTTCGCCCGCGAACCACTGGCTTCGAGCATCGGCAGGATTTTCTTGGCGGCATCGGCAGCCACGAGGGCGTAACCGCCGATGCTAAAGGCGAGTCCGCACAGCACGACGAGCGTCCCCAGCCCGTTCCTCCGAACACACAGCCGGACATACAGCATCCCGACGATCCCCAGCACGAGGATTCCAGACCGGGAGAGCGTCATGAAGACCCCGACGAACGCCACCGCACACCAGAAGCAGGTCGCCACCGAAAGACTCGGCCGCTTCCAATCGAGCACTCCGATCAGCAGCATTGCCGACAATGCCGCACCACTGTTCGGATTGACACCAAACCCCGCTGCCCGCGTGTCAAGAAACGAAAACGTCCCCGGGTAACGGGCATCGATGAGGATGCTTCCGACCAAAGCACAGAGCGCCAGTCCGCACGTCACTTGCCAGTTCCGGCTCGACACAAACACGACCGACAGCGGGAGAGCTGCGGTAA
>JAYSVZ010000624.1:0-3773 GCA_043718305.1 Planctomycetota bacterium
CTCTATCCTCCGACGCTGCTCTTGTTTGCCACGCTGGACTTGAATGCAGCCTATCACGCCAATCAGTTGCTGCACTATGTCGTGGCCTTCATCGGGTTCTGGGCCTATGCGCGGTGGATGGGGATTCGATGGTGGGGGGCGACGCTGGCGGCGGTGATTTATGTGTACGGATGGTTCGCGCCGCGAATCTGTCTGGAGTGGGCCATCATTGGCGGGGCATGGATGCCGTGGATCTTTTGGGTCGTCGAGGAGTGGTTCCAATCGGGGAACCGTCGGTGCCTGCTCTGGCTGGCTCCACTCATGGGCGGGTTTCTGTTGGCCGGGCACTTTCATTTGGCGTTTATTACCACGCTGGGTCTGGGGTTGTATGTGCCGGGACGAATGTTGTGGGGGCTGCGGAGTGGTGAGATTGCCCCCGGCTTCAAACAGGGGTGGGTGAAACGCGCGGGCTGGCCGCTGGGTGTTCTCATCCTGGGCTACTTGATCGCTTCGATCCAACTCGTGCCGACGCTCGAACTGATGTCGCGCAGCCAGCGTTCCTCGATCGCCACGGATAATGATCCGGGCTATGGCCATATCCCACCGTGGTATCTGTCTCAGGTGCTTTCGCTCTGGATGTGGAACGGGCCGGACATGAATCCCGATGTCGCGCTGTTTCAAGGTGGCGGTGGGGCTTACCCCGTTGCGACGAATCGAGCGGAGGCCCAGCTCTACTTTGGGATGGTCCCGCTGCTGTTGTGCGGGCTAGCTGTGGTGCATCGCCTGCGCGGAGGGGGCCAGGCGTTCGATGCGCGAATTCTGTTATGGCTCGGGATCGGTCTGATCGGAGTGGTGCTGGCGACGGGCTGGCCGTTTCTGGTGTTGAAGCATGTTCCCGGGTTCGCGTACTTCCGAGGTGCGGGACGCTACGGAGTCCTGATGGCGATCGCCGTAGCCCTCTTCGCGGGTGATGCGCTGCAACGCCTGTTTTCCAGAAGCGGGGTCACGCAGATCGTGTGCAGCGTCATCGCGATCAGCCTGACCATTTGGGACTTCCACACGATTACGCCGCTGATCACCTATACAACACAACTCCAGACATCGGTGGTCGCCGCCCGCGACTTCAGTTCGATCGGTCATGTCTTGAGGCAGACCGAAGCTCCACTCCGACTCTGGGCTCCCGGCCAAAACGCCCCCACCATCCTTCCGGTCTCCGCCTACCCGGTTTATCTCGGCCTGGGGCCACGCGACTATTTTGATCCCGAGAAGATGTCGACCTTTGATGCGGAGCGGGATGGTGCGAACCCGCTGGCGATCGCCCAGCATCTCGACTGGTTGCGAGCGAATGGTGTGACGCATTTGATGAGCTTCACAGCTCTCGCATCCCCCGCCTGGAGTGAATTGCATCCCGTGGCGCTGGAGACCGATCCATTCTTTGCTGCCGTCTGGGGACGCTTTCAAGAGCCGCTGTTTCTCTATCGCCTTCAGCCATCGACCGAAAAGAAATCCTCAGTGGTCGGAAGAGTCGTTCGAGGTACGGGCGACGCTGTGACGATGACCGACTTCGAAGAGGAGTCGGACCGGGTCTCGTTCGAAGTAAACATCGAGGCCCCGTCCGTCGTGACGCTGCGCGATCTGGCCTATCCCGGATGGGAGGTCACCGTCGATGGGAAACCCGCCTCGCCCAGCACCACGCAGGGGATGTATCGCGGAGTCGAAGTCCCCACGGGACAGCACCGCATCGAATGGTCCTATCGACCGCGATCGCTTCTGATTGGTGCGATCGGGAGCCTTGTCGCAATACTGATTTGGGGCGTGGTCTATTATCGCGCCAGCTCGAGATCGTCAGCGCCCCTTTGAGATCGCCCTTTCATCCTCGCGGTATCGTGTTCGAATGCGAGTTCCCTCTGTAGATCACCTCTGCGATGGTACTGATGCACTCACCGGGCGGAGCCTCTAAACTACCTTCCAACTGGTGGCCCCGATGGTGGGGCTGCTCCCCACTCGGATCATCTGTTCTCCCCTTGCCTCACTCATGTCACAACTCACCGGAAATCTCCTTGTCGGCCAGTCGGGTGGCCCGACCGCTGTCATCAACGCCAGTGTGTGTGGCGTGGTGCAGGAAGCGTTCAAGCACTCCTGCATCGAGGGGGTCTACGGCGGAATGAACGGCATCCTGGGGATGCTCAACGAAGAGTTGTTCGACTTTCGCAAAGAAGACCCCTCCGTGATCGAGGGGCTGAAGTTCACCCCCGCAGCCGGACTGGGAACTTGTCGGTACAAGCTGCGGTTTCAGCGGAAGGAGGACAAGGGGAGCAAGGACATGGACCGGCTGTTCGATGTCTTCCAGACCCACAACATCCGCTACTTCTTCTACGCGGGCGGGAACGATTCGCAGGACACCTCGCACAAGATCCACTTGGAAGCGATCAAGCGGCAGTGGGACATGCGGGTCATCGGCGTGCCGAAGACGATTGACAACGACCTGCCGCATACCGACCACACGCCGGGCTACGGTAGCGTCATCAAGTACGTCTGCGCGACGGTGATGGAGGTCGGCCTGGATGTCGGGTCGATGGCCACTGATGACGGCTCGTGCTGCATCATTGAGGTCATGGGCCGCTCCGCCGGATGGATCGCAGCGGGGGCTGCGCTCGCTCAGCGCGGCAACCCGGACAACCCGCCGCAGATTATTCTGTTGCCGGAAGTCCCGTTCGAGCGAGAGAAGTTTATCGCGAAGGTGAAGTCGGTCGTCGACAAGAACAAGTTCTGCATCGTCGTCTGCGGCGAAGGGATTAAGTACCCCGATGGCCGCGAGGTGGGGGCCGACTACACCAAGCTTGATGACTTCGGCCACCCCGCCCTGGCCGGGGCCAGCGTCAAGCTGAAAGAGATGCTGGAAGCGGATTTGAACCTCAAGACTCGGACGATATTACTCGGGTACGCGCAACGGGCCGCAGCGCACTACGGCAGCGCGACCGATGCCGAAGAGTCCCATGCCTGTGGCGTGGCAGCCACGAAGGCCGCCGTTAGCGGCATCAGTGGCCAGATGGTCAAGATCGTCCGTACGTCCACGAAGCCATATCAGTGGACCACCGGCCTGCAACCGCTCGGCGATATTGCGAACGTGGAGCACTTCCTGCCGAAAGACTGGATCGCGGCGGATGGTATGGGCGTGAACGAAAAGTTCATCGAGTACGCCGCCCCGCTGATCGTCGGTCAGACAAAAGTCCCGGAAGTCCACGGACTGCCGGGGTACGTGGTTCTGGCAAAGCACAAGGTGGCGAAGAAGTTGCCCGCGCGCGGGGCGTGAATGTGTCTTCAGTTCACACCTTGAGCCTACCTACAGCCGGCACTGAATCGTTCCTGGTTCGACAACTCGCCCGGCCCGAAACTCCCGTCACGATAGAGACCCGTGAATTCGTGACCGAGCAGGGCCGCCAATTCGTGGCCGGGCGAGCGTGCCGACTGCATGATGAAGAGTGGTGCGAACCGCGCGACAGATCGGAATCGGTTCATCACTCACCCGTGACTCGAAGCGATGATGCATTCCGAAGTCATCGCGAAAATTCCGAAAGCATCCCACTTCCAATCGCCGAATTGGCCCGCCGCTGCTCCGTCCGTCGGGCTGGTCCAAAGTCCCACTCCCGGAGCGGCGACCAATCCTCGTGAACGCGGGGAATGCGATAAGATGGCCCAGAGGCGATGCCCCTGGCTGGGCGAACGGGTGGCCCGTTGGGCCTTGGGTTCGTTTCGGGAGGGGTTCCCGAGGGCCTTTGGGGGGAAGGGTTTGC
>JAYSVZ010000625.1:0-3772 GCA_043718305.1 Planctomycetota bacterium
ATTGACGCCATGAATACGTTTACCCGGCGCAGCCTGCCGTTCATCGGAAAGCGGTACGCCAAGCCGCGTCCCACACTGGAGGAACTCCTGGGACAGCCCGCCACCGGGGATTCCCAACACTCCGACCGGCAAGCGGCCTAACGCTCGTTCATTCTTGAGGGCCTGCGGCTTGGCCTTGTCGAAGGCTCCCCGCTTCGAGAGGGCCAGCAGCGGGGCGTAGGCGGTGCATTCGATTTCGAAGTGGCAGCGGAGAGCTTGGCGGGTGTCGCTGCAACCGAATCGCTTTCCAGACTTCAAAGACCGGGTTCATGACGTGAATGCTCCTTGAGTGAGTGCTTCTCAGATGAATACGTTGGGGAAATGAGAATCCTTACAGATTACTTTTGACAATCATTGGGTGCGCCATTTCCAGTCGCTTGGGGCAACCCTAACCAACCGGTGACATGCTGACTGATCCCACTTCGTCGTGGGTCAGTTCGCAGGCCAGCTGGACCCGGTCCAATGCGACATTTGCGGCACTCACCCAAGCTTGCGCCGCATTCGCATCCTCAACCTTCCCGAGATCATACTGGCTTCGCGAGACTGCTCCGTACTCGATGTGCATCCGGGAACCGGAATCGGCACGAGTGAGAATGAAACGAGGCAGATCACGGATCAGAATGGCGGCACTGTTGATGCAGTCGTCGCCCGCCCCTTCGTCCAGGAGCACATCACCGGTTTTCCGATTCACGGCCAAGGTGGCGATCTGGTCGGCCAGATCCAAGAAGAGTCCGCGATCGGTATCGTGATAGCCCACAATTGTCTTCATGGAATGGTCCCCGATGTCCCGAACGGCCGTGATTGTCTTAGCAGTCGAAGCATCTCGCTGACTCGACCGTGTCGCGATAGACATGTCCACTCGACCTCTCCTCCTTGAATTCTCAGCGGAGACTACCTCCCCTGGGGACGCTGCGTGCCGTCATGCGGGTCGTCTTCTGAGAGTAATATCGCACCCTCTTTTTCGGAGACCCACTGACTATCTCAATCGCGGTTTTCCCCTGGCCTTGCAAAACGACTTGAAGAGGCTTGACATGAGATGCCGCGAAGCGAAAGGTATAACTCCGAATCACTCGATATCGAGAGGAATAGCGAGTCGTCTGGCCAAGCAGCAGATTGGCTTCCGTGACCCATTTCACGGCACTATGGACCTTTCGGGTTGATCCCAAGAAGTGTTTACTGCATGCTTTTCCAAAACTCAGCCACACACCGAGCCGAGATCCAGTCGCGTCGAGCATGAAGCACGGATGAGAGTCCAAAAATATGGCCGCCCCATGATAGCGATCTGGACCGCCCCCCTCGTCCAAGAGTATATCGCGAGTCTTGCGATTGATGGCGATCGCACAGGGCTGGTCTGCCAAGTCGAGATACATCCCTCTCGCATCTTGGCGAAAATTGGTGATGGTCTTCATGCTCAGATTCTCCTGCGGTTCATTCCGGGATCGATTCCAGAATTGCAAACATCTTCCTCACTCGTCCGTTCTCTGGAAAGTGTAGCACTATTTCGCCCACAGCTTGGTTGATTGTACGCGCCGCCCATGTGACACAATTGTCGCAATCGGGAAATCGATCAGGATTGAAAGAATACCATCCGCTCCGCCGGCGCTCGGACGGGTACAGTTCCTCCACAATCGAGGCCATTCGAATGGTCCAATTCCTCGAAATGACCTGTCTGGAATACGGGGCGCACTGTTGTTCAAAGACGAATTCATCGAAGATGTAACCTGGCGCTTTGCCGTCCTCGCGGTTAAAGAATTCCCGCCACATTTCGGAGGACTGAAATTCTATCGGCAGATCATCTGGAGTAAATCGAAATCCTCGAAGAGCAGGCTCACCGTCAGGGGCAAAAAACTTGACGGCCATGTGACCAGGGTCATGCTCATTGACGACTTTTGATGGTAGCAAGATTGCTGCAATCTGATTGGCCTGCATGTCACGCCTCGCTGTTGCACCCCTGAACATCACAATTCCGAAACACCAGTGTCATCGCTTCGGCGGCTCACGCCGTACGCGGATCAACCTTCTCCGGATTAATGCCGAGATCCTTCAGAACCTGCGGCAGCTGGGCCTTGTCGAACCCGCCTTGCTTCGAGAGGGCCAGCAGCGCGGCGTAGGCGGTGCATTCGGCGTCGATTTCGAAGTGGCGGCGCAGGGCCTGGCGGGTGTCGCTGCGACCGAAGCCGTCGGTGCCCAGGACGGTGTAGTCGCCGGGAACCCACTGGCGGATTTGGTCGGCGACGGCGCGGACGTTTTCGCTGGCCGAGATGAAGGGGCCTTTCTCGCTGGCCAGCACGCATTCGAGGTAGCCCTTCTTGGGCGTCTCGGTCGGGTGCAGGCGGTTCCAGCGGTCGGCGGCCATCGCGTCGCGGCACAGTTCGTTGAAGCTGGTCACGCTCCACACATCGCTGCCCAGGCCGTACTTGTCCTTGAGAATCTTCTGCGCCCGCAGCACGCTGGGCAGTGCGGTGCCGGAACCGAACAGTTGCGGCCGGATCTTCTGCGCTAATGCCGAATCCACGCGGGACAGCCGGTAGATCCCCTTGAGGATGCCCTCTTCGACGCCGACCGGCATCGCGGGCATCTGATAGGTTTCGTTGTAGATCGAGAGGTAATAGAACACGCTCTCGTTGTCGACGTACATCCGACGCAAGCCATCCTGGATGATGACCGCGAGTTCGTACGCATACGTCGGGTCATACGCGATCAGGTTCGGCACGGTGCTGGCCATCAACTGGCTGTGACCGTCTTCGTGTTGAAGTCCTTCCCCGTTGAGGGTCGTGCGTCCGCTGGTGGCTCCCATCAGGAACCCCTTGCAGCGCGAGTCCGCAGCCAGCCAAATGAGGTCGCCGACGCGCTGGAACCCGAACATCGAGTAATAGGTGTAGAACGGAATCATCTGCACACCGAGGTTGGCGTACGCGGTCCCGGCTGCGACGAACGAGCCCATCGCCCCGGCCTCGTTGATCCCCTCTTCGAGAATCTGGCCATCGATCGATTCGCGGTAGTAATTGAGATTCGGCGAGCCATCGGGAGCGATCTTGTCGACCGGTTCGTACATCTGCCCCTTGCTGGAGTAGATGCCAACCGCGTTGAACATCCCTTCGAAGCCGAAGGTGCGGGCCTCATCGGGAATGATCGGAACGACTCGCTTTCCGATCGCCTTGTCCCGCATCAGGCTTTGCATGATGCCGCCGAAGGCTTGGGTCGTCGAGCTGGTGCCGCCTTCCGTGCCTTTAATTTGGCGGGCGAACACCTTGTCATCCAGAGCCGGAATGTCGAGCTTCTCTTCGGTTGGTTTACGCGAAGGCACCGCACCGCCGAGTTGATCGCGACGAGCCCGCATGTAAGCGATTTCCGGGCTATTGTCCGCTGGCTTGTAGTACGGAATCTCATCGATGTCATCATCCGAGACCGGGATGCTGAACCGGTCTCGGACATGCCGCACGGAGTTGTCGTGCAGCTTCTTGGCGTTGTGGGCAATCATCTTGCCTTCGGCTTCGGAGCCGAGGCCATACCCCTTGATGGTCTTCGCCAGGATGACCGTCGGACCGCCCCTAAAGTCGGTGGCCGCTTTGAATGCCGCGTAGACCTTCTCCGGATCGTGACCGCCGCGCCGCAGCTTCTTCAGCTGTTCGTCACTGAGGTGGTCGACCATCGCCTGGAGTTCGGGGGTGTTGAAGAAGTGGTCGCGGATGTAGGCCCCATCGGCGGAGATGTAGTTCTGGTACTGGCCGTC
>JAYSVZ010000626.1:0-11869 GCA_043718305.1 Planctomycetota bacterium
CTCTTGGGCCGTCATCTCGTCCCACTTCAACCCTGGATTCATCCCCGACATCGTTCGATCTCCTGGAGGTCTCGGGCAGCCAAAAGACCACCTCGAAACGACCACGCTAACGCAAACTACCCAATCGCGCAATCGAAGGTTACTACACCCGCAATTCCCTGAATGTGCGTTTGCATTGTCGGCGATTTCTCCGAAATCGCTGGTGCGGCGATCGCCGATGAGTGACGTTCACGAAATCGCGATCAGAACATGAATTGCGAGTGGCTCTCGATGACGTGCCTCGCACCGGCGATTTCGGAGAAATCGCCGACAATCGAGACGCACACACAATTCCCTTCAATTCCCTGTCCGTCTTAACGCTTGTCGATTCGTTACAATACAGGGATCGCCCCGCCCACGACAGAACTCATGCCTCAGACCCTGGAAATTCGCCCCATTCATCGCCCCGTGGTCGGCACGATCCGTCCGCCGGGGTCGAAGAGCCTGACCAATCGGGCGCTGATTCTGGCTGCGCTGGCAGAGGGACCATCGACGCTCACCGGGGGACTCGACAGCGTCGATACGCAGGTGATGATCCAGAGCCTGCGGCGGCTGGGCCTGACCATTGACCAGGACTTGGTGGCCCAGAGTATCTCGCTGGTCGGATGTGGAGGCCGAATCGCTTCGCCGGGGGCGGAGTTATTTCTTGAGAATAGTGGGACCAGCATTCGGTTTCTGACCGCGATGTGTTGCCTCGGTCGAGGGCGGTTTCGGCTGGACGGGAATGCCCGGATGCGGGAGCGACCGATTACTCCACTCGTCGAAGCCCTGAAAGGCGCCGGGGGTGACATTCGCTGCGAACTCGGGACGGACTCTCCTCCCGTGGTGATCGAGGCTCAGGGGCTGCCCGGCGGCGAGTGGACCGTCGATGGGAACCTGTCGAGCCAGTATCTCAGCGCCCTCTTGATGACAGCTCCCTGTGCGGCAACGGATGTCACGTTGACTGTGCGCGGGGAACTCGTCTCGCGGCCCTATGTCGACATGACCATCGCCAACATGCGGCAGTTCGGGGCCGAAATCACCGAGCCGCATCCCAATGTCTTTCAGATCACCGCCCGTCCCTATCGCGGGTGCCAGTACGACATCGAGCCGGATGCCTCTGCCGCCAGTTATTTCTTCGCCCTGGCTGCGGTGGCCGGTGGAGATATTACGGTGCAGGGTCTGACGCGCGATGCCTTGCAAGGCGATGTCGCCTTTGTCGATGCGCTGTTCCGGATGGGATGCCAAGTCGAGTACGGACCGAACTCGATCCGCGTCATCGGTGGCCCCCTTCACGGGATCGATGTCGACATGAACGCCATCAGCGACACCGCGCAGACGCTGGCCTGTGTTGCCCCGTTCGCCAAAGGGCCGACCCGGATTCGCAATGTAGCCCACATGCGGCTCAAGGAGACCGACCGCGTTGCAGCCGTCGTGACAGAGCTGCGAAAGCTGGGGCTGACCGTCGATGAGCATGACGACGGGATGACGATTCACCCCGGTCCGCTGCATGGCGGGACGGTCGCGACCTATGATGATCACCGGATGGCGATGAGCTTTTCTTTACTCGGACTTCGGCAGCCGGGGATCGTGATTGCCGATCCGGGGTGTACCGCGAAGACCTATCCCGAATACTTCACAGACCTCGAAACACTTTGTCAGGCAGCCCGATGAACCAATTCGATTCACGAGGTCGCCGTCCCGGTCGTCCTTCGCATGGCGGTGGTCCCCGTGGCGGCGGCGGCCCCAATCGCAGTGACTCCGGTCCCGGCAGCCGCCCCCCGTTTCGCCCGCGTTATCAACCATCGGCCCAAGAGCAGTTCGCCGATGCACGCGGCATTACGTTTGAGGCGCTGGGCACCTTCGAGAATCGTCGCGGCTATGTCTCGGATGCCCTTGAGCAACTCTTCTTCGAAAGGAACGTCTCACCGCAAGACAAGGGGCTGGCCACTGAGATGTGCTACGGCATCGCCCGCCGGATTGGGACGCTTGATGCCCTGATCCTGACGGTCTGTGATCGGCCTCGCCAGATGGTCCAAGAGGGGCTTTGGCGTCTGATGCGCATGGGAGCCTACCAGCTTGCATGGCTGCAATCGATCCCGCCGCATGCCGCGATTCATGAGACCGTGGAGCTGACGCACCGCCTTGGCCAGTCGGGGTGGGCGGGGTTTCTGAATGCGGTGCTAAGGCGGTTGCAACGGGACGTACTGCCGGTTGACCAAGCGGGTTGGTCGAGCCAGCGAACGCTCGATGATCTGGTGAATAACCCCGACCCGTGCTGGCTGCCGCTGCGCAGTAGTGAGCAAACTGAAGACTCCCGATCGGCCACCCCCAATGACCAGGGACCAAGGACCAAGGACTCCCCCTCCCTTCTCCTGGATGGCCTGCAACTCCGCGAACCGGTCTTCCCTGACCCATACCGTTTTCGAGCGGCGCACTGGGCTGCGGCCTTCAGCTATCCGGAGTGGATGATCGACGAATGGTGCTTGGAATACGGCGAGGTCGAAGCCCTCGACCGGGCCAACTGGTTTAACTCGACCGGGCGGATGTGTCTGCGTGTGAATCTGTCGAAGACGACGCGCGAGGCGATGCTCGGATCGCTCGAACGGATGGGTGTCTCTGCCACGCCGGGCCGGCTGCCCGAGTCGATTCTGTTGACCAGTCCGGTTCCGGTGGCCGACCTGCCGGGGTTTCGCGATGGCTTGGTCAGTATTCAGGATGAGTCGGCCATGTCGGCTGCGGCGCTCTTGGCTCCAAAGCCGGGTTGGCGTGTCCTCGATCTCTGTGCAGCCCCCGGTGGGAAGACCGCTCACATGGCGGAACAGATGCGGAACGAAGGGCAGATTATTGCCTGTGATGCGACCGCTGAACGGCTCCCGCTGATCCACCAGAACTGCGAACGGCTCGGGATCAGTATCGTCAAGACGTTCGAGGTCCAGATGGACGGGAGCGACACCCCCACCGGCCCGTTCGATGCCGTGCTGGTCGATGTTCCCTGCTCGAACACCGGCGTGCTCGGCAAACGCCCAGAAGTCCGCTGGCGGTTCGTCCCGGGCGAACTGCGGGAGTTGATCCCAACCCAGAAACGGCTCTTGCGAACAGCGCTGGATCGCGTCAAAGCGGGCGGCCGCGTGGTCTACTCGACGTGTAGCAGCGACCCGCGTGAGAATGAGCAGGTCATCCGCGAAGTGCTGGCCATGCATCCCACATGCGAATTGCAGCAGCAACGCCACCACATCCCCGGCCACCCGGTCGATGGCGGATTTGCGGGGCTAATCGTGAAACGAGGTTAAGCTTTACGCGGGCTGAAATGACCCTTTTCTTGAGCGGCAAGGTGTCATCTCGGCCACTCGGGGGCTCCCGAAAGATGCGACGTTCAATGCAAGAAATCGAGCGCCAGGAGCCTCTGCTCCAGCAGCCGATTGATGAATGATGGCAGATAGCCCGTCGCGGCGAGATGCACCTCATCGCGGCGGCTAAAGATGTCGTGGATCACGATCTGGATTCGCTTCTCGTCGAAGCGGGCCACCTCGCTGATTTGAGTGACGACGCGCTGGCCGCCGGGGAGACGGGCGATCTGCACAATGATGTCGATCGCGGAAACGATCTGGCGGTGGATCGCCACGACGGGCAAATCGACTGCCGAGAGGACCAGTACCTCCAGGCGTTTGATGGACTCTTCGGGGCTATTGGAATGCAGGGTCGTCATCGAGCCTTCGTGGCCGGTGTTCATGGCCTGCAGCATGTCGAGGGCTTCGATGCCCCGGCACTCCCCCACCAAGATCCGGTCGGGCCGCATGCGAAGAGCGTTCTTGACCAAATCGCGAATCGTGTACGCCCCGGCTCCTTCGACATTCGCCGGACGGGTCTCCAGTGAGACGACATGATCCTGTCGCAGTTGGAGCTCCTGCACGTCCTCGATCGTCACGATCCGCTCGCGGGCGGGGATGAACGACGAAAGCACATTCAGCAGCGTCGTCTTCCCGGAACCCGTGCCCCCGCTCACCAGAATATTCTTGCGAGCAATGACACACGCTCGCAGAAACATCGCAGCTGACTCGGTCACGGTTCCACTCTCAATCAATTCGTTGATCGTGAACCGTTCCGCCGGGAACTTGCGAATCGTCAGGCATGGCCCCCGCACGGCGAGCGGGGGAATGATCGCGTTCACACGGCTTCCATCCGGCAGCCGGGCATCGACCAGCGGCTGAGAGCGGTCGATGCGGCGACCGACTTGCGCCACGATCCGTTCGATGATCGCTTCGGTCACCTTGTCGGAGAGAAACCGGCGGCCTGAGAGTTCAATGACGCCGTCCCGTTCCACGTAAATCTGATCGCTGCGAACGACCATGATTTCGCTGATCGTCGGGGCCCGCAATAGATCCTGCAGCGGCCCAAACCCGAGGATCGTGTCCTTCAAATCTTTCTTCAGCGTTCGCAGCACCAGATACCGCCGCAACTCTTTGTGCAGGTGCAACCGCATCTGGCCGAAGACTTCTGTAAACCCTTTTTCGACGCGCGTGATCCGCGCTGAGAGGTCTAGCACCTCATCCAGCCCCAGCTTCCCCCGCGCGAACCGCAACAAGTTGACCAGTTCTGATTCACGTTCGGCGACAAGCGTCGCGGGCACGTCAAACTCATTTCGCAGGAACGATAGCGATGCCGATGCCCCCGAGTCCCCCTCCAGAATCAACTGCTGCACGATGTAGTCCCGCAGGTTCAGTCCGACGATCTCTTCCAGCAGCGGTTCGTTCGCCTCGCTAAAGAGTTGCAGCTCGCGACACACATCCTCGATCTGTCGCTCTAGTCGTACGAGCCCCTGCGGATCGCCGATCCGGTTGGCCTCTAACTCATGCAGGTCGAATCGCTCCAGGAGCCGTCGATGGACGCGCAATTCGAGGTCTGCCACCAGCCCTCGCAGGTGAGCTTCCAGATCCTGGCGGGAGAGCGGCGTGACCTCGGTCGATTCAAGGTTCAGCGTGTACGGCCAGATGCGGATTGTTTCGTGAGCCGGGAATGAATGCTCGCGTCCGCCCAGAACCTCCGTATCGCCGACGAGGCAGCTATTGATCCCCAGGTTCCGGATCGACGCCTGCGAACCCGTCTGCCGAAGGACGGCCTGGTGCCGGGCAATCAACGGACTGGTGAGGACGAGTGCATTCGTCCGGTCGCGCCCGATCGTGACCTCGTCTCCGGGGAGATCAAGGACCGATCGCTGACTTTCGTGAAGCTGGTTGTACCAGATGCGCATCCGCAGATATTAACCAGTCAGCATGCGCACAACACCATTGGCAGTCCAGAACTGAATATAGGGGCCAGTGATCGGATGAACTCACTGGAACTCTGGCCGCATCACGTCCCGTCGCCCGCCTTACCGACATCAAGCACATCGAGCAGACCCAGTTCGAACACGAAGTTCTTCTGGTTCGCTCCGGTTGGGCCCGCTTGGGACTTGTCCCCGTGCGCGAACATGATTTCGCCTTCGGCGATGCACTGAAGTTCAGAACGCAGTGACCCGTGGCTTACGCACTTCCGTCACACGAGATGTCTCCAGGAGACCAGAGATGAGCTTTCGGACCTCGGGGCTTTGAAGGATCTCTTTGACGATCTCAACCAGTTCTGGCTCCGACTTGGCTTGGGGTGGTTTGATCTTTAAGCCCCCGCCCCGTAGAGGATTGTCATCCCCAGCCAGCGTCCGTCGAACCTCACAGGGATAGGGACTAGCCGCTGCGTGTTCGATCTCGAACAGCGATGTTCGATACCCCAGTATCGGGGCCTGGACGACGAATCGAATGCAGACTTTCTCGGACGAAGACGCGTGTTGAGAGTCCAAACTGCCAATGAGGATTTTCTTGGTTTTCACATCGAGCGCTTCAGCTTGTTCGCGCAGCATATCCACCGGCATCCGGACCGCCCCCGGCAGGGGAAGGTCTCCCCAAAGGTCATTCGTTGGTTCGGTCATGGCAGTGACTTCTCGAAGAAGTGAATGCGGATCGGCAAGTGATCAGATGCCGATTTCGAATCTGGAAGCTCTCGGTGATCGACAAGATCATTGTCTCCGGCCTTTCTCAGGATTTCTACCTCGAAATCGTGAAACACCTCCATAACGGAAGGGCAAAAGAGAACTTGATCGAACATCCGCCAACCGAAACCTATCACCCCCGATGGATGAAAGTATGTGCCTGCTGGCTCCGAAGGACGATCACCCAAATGAGACCACATGGGGTTATACAAGATCCTCCTCGACTCATAAGCCACTTTCCGAACTTCACGCTGAGCCAGTCGTAGCGAGGAAACGGCATGCAGCCCCTCGGAGGAAACAAAACCTCTGTCGAACGGCTCAAGATTGAAATCACCGATCAGGATTGATTGGTTGTGTTGTTGGTCAGCCTCGACAATTTCAAGATCACGTTGGAGCCTTGGAAGTAACTCATTCAACTCCTCCTTGTCATATCCCATATGACATTGCAAATGAACTCCGCAGAGTGTGATTGCTGTCGTTTCGGTCTCAACTCTCCAAAACGAATAACGCTCCGCATCCGAGAGACGTGTAAACTGATTCACACTGAGGGTCGTCAAAGCGACCAATCGCCCCCCTCCCACTTGTTCATTCAACCGATACCGGGTTGATTTCCGATTGACCGTTTTGAGCAGATCCCGTGTAGTTCCCTCAAATTCACAAAGAATCACGATCGTGGGTTCGTGTTTTTCAACGATCGACGCGAGTGCTTCGGACAAGTCCTTCCGATACATGTTCCAGAACAGAATGTGGAGACCACTCATCGGATGAACTCACTGAGTCGCACACAGCCTCACGTCCCGTCGCCCGCTTTACCGACATCGAGCACATCGAGCAGGCCCAGTTCGAACACGAAGTTCTTCTGGTTCGCTCCGGCTGGGCCCGCTTGGGATTTATCGACGTGCGCGAAAACGATTTCGCCTTCGGCCACAAGTCGATCGCCGCAGGTCGCGCGAACGCTCACCATGCCGCCTTCGTCGCGGGCTTCGAGGAGTTCAGCGCTATAGATCAACTGGTCGCCGGGCTGGGCCCAACTGTGGAAGGTCATCTTGGGCACTTTGGCCAGGATGACCACGTGCTTAAAGCCGTGTGATTCACCGAGCAGAATGCCGCCGGTTTGGGCCATCCCCTCGATCATCAGCGACCCGGGCATCACGGGGAAGCCGGGGTAGTGATCGTGCAGATGCTCCTCGGCCAAGGACACGTTCTTCACGGCCTTGGCAGATTTTCCGCTGTGGAATTCAGTAAAGCGATCGATCCAGAACCAGCGCATGGGGAGAGATCGTTGAGGGTTGAGGGTTGAGCGTCAGTGAGGGTGAAGTGTCGCGTCGGAGTCGGAGGCCATCGGCCTCCTTCTCTTTCGCTCAACTCTCAACCCTCATCGCTCAACGATAACTACACACCCAGCTTGGCAGCCAGGAACTTGCAGATCATGTTGACCGTGAACAGGTCCGACATCCGCTCGACGCGGGGATCCGCAGAGAAGGTGTCGATGTCGGCGTGCGGCATGCGGGCCTTGAGTTCCTCCAAACCGTTTTCGGTGACCTTGCCACCCACGACGAAACCGGAGTCGGCCGAGGCGATGTTCTCGGGGAACAGTTCGCCGCGGGGGATCTTGATGTCGAAGTTCTTTTCGAGGCGGAAGACGATGTCCAGGAAGTCGATCGACTCCGCTCCCAGATCACCAATCAGTGTGGCTTCGGGTGTGACTTCATCGTCATCGACCCCCAGCGCGTCGACCAGTGTCTCACGGACCTTCTCGAAAATCTCATCATGACTCGGCATTGGGTCACTCCCATGATCGTTGCAACGCGCTGCGGTGGCGACCATCGCCACACATCTTCGGACCCTCCGAGCCGGATTGTCTGACCCCGCTCCGAAACCGATTGCGATGCGAACAGTGTAAGGCCTAGGGCCTAGGGCCTAGGGGCGAGGGCCTAGGGCCAGAAAACACCTTCTGAAAAGGTATTCCCTGGTGGGGTCGCGTCCTCGCGTACGGCCCCGATTGCTTCTCTCTGGCTGCTTCTCTCTGGCCCGAGGCTCTAGGCCCTAGACCCTAGGCCACTCTTCAGATGCCGCCGAGGGTCAAGCCCCCGTCGACCGTTAATACGTGTCCAGTGATGTAGCCCGCATCCTCGCTGGCGAGGAACAGGGCTGCGTTGGCGATGTCTTCGGGCTTTCCCAGTCGCTTGAGGGAGATCCCCGCCACGACCTCTTTGAACTTGTCACCGCCCATGTTACGGACGGCTTCGGTCATGTCGGTCTCGATGAACCCGGGGGCAATCGCGTTGACGGTGATGTTGCGACGCCCGACCTCTGTGGCGAGGCACCGGGTCAGACCCTGAATGCCCCCCTTGCTGGCGGCGTAGTTCACCTGCCCTTGGTTCCCGTACTCGGCGGCGACGCTCGACATGTTGATGATGCGGCCATACCGCTGCGAGATCATCGGTCGCATGACCGCATGGCAGAAGTTGTAGACGCTGCCCAGGTTGGTGTTGATGACCGCGTTCCAGTCGGCGGGGTCCATCGCCATCAGGAGCCCGTCTTTGATGATCCCGGCGTTGTTGACCAAGATGTCAATCCGCGACCACTTCTCGATGACCTGCTGCACGATGCTGTCAGCGGTCGCGTTGTCGCTGACATCGCCTTGAATGGCCAGCACTTCGCGGCCCAAGGCGGCCTGCTCGGCGACGACCGCGTTGGCTGCGTCGGCCTTGGAGTGATAGACAAAGGCGACCTTGGCCCCTTCGCGGGCCAGGGCTTCGACGACGGCCTTGCCAATCCCCCGGCTTCCGCCGGTCACGAGTGCGATTTTTCCAGCCAGTTTCATGGGTTCTTCTCAACAGAGGCTAAGGGCCTAGAGCCTAGGGCCTAGGGCCAGAGGATCTGGCGTCAGTGAATAGGTCAGTCGCCCGAACCTTTGATCCTTGTGTTGTGGTCTTCTCTCTGGCCCTAGGCCCTAGGCTCTAGGCCTTTCACGCCACCTGCCACAGGCAGGCGAACAGTTCCCGCAGCTTCTGGATCCGCAGGTCATCCGACTTCTTCAAGTCGGGGTTCTTGTCGGCCAGATTGAACTGCTCCAAGGTGAGCTTCGCGCTGACGGCACTGGTCCCATCGACGGTCCCAGTCCCCTTCAGCATGTACAGGTTCCCCTCATGCTTCGTGATCTCGCACGTGACACACAAGGTTCTTCCGGGCTTCACGAAGTTGTTGAACTTCACAGCCTTCGCCTCCTTGAGGAGGATCGTGCTGTACTGAAACCCTTCCGTCTCGCGAATGAGCCAGCCGCCCGCCTGCACGAGCGACTCGATCATCAGCACCCCCGGCATCACCGGGAACCCCGGGAAGTGATCCGCGAGATACTCCTCGGCAATCGAGAGATTCTTGACCGCTGTGATCGACTTCCCCGGTTCGAGAGTCAGAATGCGGTCCACCAGTGAGAAACGCACAACGATCGCTCCCAGTTCCGTAGCAGAAGTCGTCCGACTTCTGCGATCGCGAGACCTCCTCGCGAATCGAATCGAAGCGAAGCAAGATACCGCCGGGGGGCGAGAGTCTCAACCCGACGTGAATCCCAAACAGGACGGATGTTCAGTTAATGTCAGAATAATTGACATAGTCGTTACATCTTCTGAGGGGTCCGGCGAGCTGTCGCCTCATACATTCTTCACGCGATCAGAATTGAACCGTAGCCACGTTCGCCAAAACGTGGGCGAGTGACGTGATTCGCCCACGTTCTGGCGAAACGTGGCTACGAAAGAATGCCTCACTTCCTCCCGCGTGAGGAATAACTGCTCAAGCCGTCCTGCGTCGAGGCTCGGCAGCCTCCACCAACCCTTGAACCACCCGGTGATTCAAGTGATGCCCCGATTGGTTGGCATGAAATGTCCCCCAGGGGACGCCTCCACACAACGCGAAGTCTCCAATGCAATCGAGCAGCTTGTGCCGGGCGCACTCGTCCGGGGCGCGGAGGACATTGTCGACCACGCCCAGCGGTCCGAAGACGAGCAGATTGGCCGATGTCGCCCGTTGGCCGAAGCCGCGGGCGCGGAGCATGGCGACTTCGGACTCCAGCACGAACGTGCGGGCGAAGGCGATCTCGCGGGCAAACTCTTCCGGGGTGATTGTGGCTGTGAACGATTGCGGACGAATGACGGTGTTTCCGTAGTCCAGGTCGTAACGGATCGTACACCCTTCACTCGGCGCGGCTGCGATCGTTCCGCGCTCGCCGGGCTGGTCGACGCGAAACTCGGTGGTGACTGGCTTAAGGCTGCATTTCGCCGACTGTTCGACAATCCCGGAGCAGAGTATTGCCTCGACGATTTCCAATGATGAGCCATCTCCGACGGGTGGCTCGGGGGCGTCGAGTTGAATGCGGCAGTTATCGACCCACATCCCTGCGAGAGCGGCGAGGACATGCTCGACCATTTCGACGCGGGCCGATCCTCGAGCGAGAATCGTACGGCGAGGCTGCGGGACTAGGTAATCGATGTGCGCGGGGATCAGCGGTCGGCGGGGCAAGTCGACCCGCTCAAAGAGCAGCCCCGCATTCTCCGGAGCTGGGAGCAGGGTCATGCAAACATCCGCGCCGCCAAACAGGCCGAACCCTTCCACAATCACGGGCCGGGCCAGCGTCCGTTGGCGTCTCGCCGTTATCTCTGTTTTTCCAGGAAACATGGGGTGTTGGTTCATCAGGGAATCGAAGTTGGAGTGGGGGTCGTCAAGGCTTGATGTGGGTTGGAGTCCAGCCTTTAGTTAGGCGTGCGGCCAGAAATACGATCCCCGTAGGACGGGCATTCCTGCCCGTCCTGGAGCGAAGGCCAACCTCCCGACCCACTCCGTCCGGCCATTCGTAAGTGACGCGTTCGCTCGGGACGGCCTGGAAAGGCCGTCCTACTGGTAGACGTCTTCAGGCCGCTCGCCTTAGGCTGCTCCGTGACAGACTATGTGAGCTTTGACATGGCTCTAGTTCGCCACAGGGGATTAACGCATCACCCGTGGCGATATTCGCCAAGTCTTCCTCTTCCGCCCCAACGGGGCAGCCACAAACCAGCCTGGGGCAGAGCGACCAACGGGAGCGTCGCCCCAGGTCTCGGAGTTGTCGTAAGGCTCTCAGCCCTGAAAGGGCGAAACAAGGGCTGGGCGGGAGGGGCCTCGCATTGTGCCGCCCTTTCAGGGCATCGCGAGCAAGGCGGACTCGATTCCCAGGGCGTTGCCCGGGCTGGTTTGTCGGTGCCCTTTCAGGGCGGAAGCAGGGGGCGTTCGTGATGCGAGTGCGAATTGCGATTCGGACTTTGGCCTTGGTGATGTGGGACTTCAGCGGTGGCGGACTAGTCCGATTGTCAGGTTCCACAATGCAAAGACACGGGCAGACGTCCCACAACGTCCACCCGTGCTAAGGTGTTGCAACAGTCCTGTCCGGTTAGTGCTTCCGGGCAGCACTACTTCGTGGCGGGTCGGACGGTCGTCTTGGCTTCCTTCTTGGGAGCCCCACTGACTTCCTTCGCGTACTCGCCGTTCAAGAACTTCAGGATCTCATCCGTGCAATCGTCTTGCTCCGTGTAGAACACGACCTGGCGATTCATGCTGTTGATGATTTCCTGGGGATTCTCGGCGTCGTCCACTCCCTGGCGATTGAACCGCAGGATCAGCGTATACTTGTAGTGATCGGCGTACCGCTGCACCGAGTTCTGCACTTCCATGTAAACGACCTTGTAGATCTCCGCTTCCTTGCGGAGGAACTCCCGCTGCTGCAGCTTGCGGAACGTTTCGAGTTCTTGCTGCATATCGAGCATTTGCTTCTCGATCCGCGTGAATTCATCGGACCCTTCC
>JAYSVZ010000627.1:0-11847 GCA_043718305.1 Planctomycetota bacterium
GAGGCTTCCAGCCTGTCATGCTGCAGCTGACCAGTGACTGGCCCTTCGAAGGCAGCTCGCAACCGGCGGATCCGTTCACTCGTCTCCGGCGAACAGCCGACGGTGCGCTCGACCGAATACTCCACCACGCGGAACGCAATCGCCGGTTCGGCCAACATCATCCCGATGCCGCCAAAACAGCGACCCGCTTCTGCCCCACTGGCCAGCGGGCCAAAGTGCAGACGGGCTCCGGTTCGAACTTCACTCGTGCGCGGCATCCGGTGACTTCTCCATTGGAACAGCCACGGGCGGTGGCGGCGGCGTCTTGGAGGCGGCGGGCAGAGCCTTCGCCTGACGCAGGTGTTGCCCCAGCTCCACCCTCTGGCGGGCGGAACCTGTGCGGATCGCGATCCCCTCCGAGTCGATCGAGTCGATCACGAACGCCATCTCCGACGCCTGCACCGCGTCACCCACATGGACCACGGTCTTGGTGTTCGTCAACCGATCGTGCAGCCAGGCAAACCGGTCTCCTGCCTTGTCCACCGCGGCGATCAGGTAGGTGAACTGTGCATGATCGTCGTTCACCTGCCCTTTAATCTCCAGTGTGGCGACCAGTCCCGGTGATCCGTTGTCGGTGGCTGTCACTTGGAACGCGATGGAAGCGGCTTCGACGATCTCCTCGGGAGTCCAACTGATGGTGCCTCGACCGGAGTCGATCGTCATCCCGGCGGGCACCTGCCCGGCCAAGGCATAGCTGATGCGGGTGCCGGGGTCTTCGTCCTTGGCGACCACCGGGAACTGGAGCGGCTGCCCGACGAAGGCTTGCAAGGGAGTCGTGACCGGATCGAACTTTGGCGGGCGGTTCTTCTCTCTCAGAGTCACGCGAATGTCGGTATCGACTTTGGCCACCTCTCCCGCGCGGGCGATGACCTTGACGATATAATCCCGAGCTTCGGCCTCGGCGGGGACGACCCACTCCAGCTTCCCGACCGGAGTGACCTTCAGACCAGCGGGCGGCTTCACGAGTTCAAACTCCGGCGCGGGCCAGGCCGGGTTCCAACCTGCCACTTTGAGTTCGGCGGTCCACGGCTCGCCGCGCGTCAGTGCGGGGAGGGTGTCCGACGCCAGCCGGGGCTTGAACTCGATGAGTGGAGCAGGCTTCACGAACCCTGACCGCTCCAGCAGTTGTTTGTAGCTGGCGATCCCCTCTACACGTCCCGGCTCGGGGGCGCGGAACGGGGCCGACTCGACGCTGCTGTTCCCCGGATGAGGGGCGGGCGGAGTGCCATCCACGCCGCGGGTCACGGTCCAACTCTTCCCGGCCACCGCGGTGACCGTGGCGAACTCCCCGCCGATGCGGACGCGGAACGGCGGCTGAGTCAGGAACCCCGCGCTGCTGGCCACCTCGATCGTGGTGGCTTTCTCGTCCACCGCCGAGGCCAGTTCCGTCTCGGGAAACAACCGCGTCCGCGTCTGCGCCGCCGTCAGCGAGACCCCCTCCAGCGTGATCTTGACCGTGAACTCGGGGTCGCCCTCGGCAGACGGGCTGAGCAGCTCCAACGACGAGACCCGCTGTAACAGATCGGTCCGCTCAAAGTGCCACAGAAACGTGGCGACCTCTTGCAGGCGGGCCTTCGCCGTGAGCGTCACGGGCACGCGCACGCCGATCTTGCCCAGCTGGGTGCGGGTGTCGAGACTCTTGTTCGGGGTGATCGCCTTCCAGTGGCTCAACTCGGCCAGTTCTTGCACCCACTTGAGGTACACGCGCTGGGCATCTTCCGGGCGGGGGGGCAAGCTGTCGTGGACGGAATCGCGGACCAGCTTCTGCGACTTCAGGAGCCCCTTCCAATCCGACCGGGTGTCGCGGGAATCCTTCTGCGCTTGAATCAGCTGGTCGTCCTTAAGCTTGAGCGGCCCCCCAATCTGACTGTCATACAAACCCAGTCCGCCCCACAACAGGACGGCTGCCCCCAGCCCACCGGCCAGGAGTTGTTCGCGGCGTTGCATGCGATGTCTCCTGTTTAGCGGGGGTCGGTGGAGGATAAGGACGGGGTGGGAGTGGCGGCGGGCTTCTCGGCGACGGGCCGAGGCAGATCGGCCTCCACGGTGAACTGCCACGGGTAGTCGGGGTCTTTTCTGTTCTCCAGCGGAGTGGTCGGTTTGACGGTCCAACCGGCGTCGGCGAGTTTTTGCAAGAGATCGTTGGTGTCGTCCCGGCTCCGAGCGCGAGCGGTGCCCGTCACCTTCATCAGCTTGACCCCCGAACTCGGGATCGACTTGAGGTCGGTCAAGTACAGCCGGTCAGTCCCCGGCAACAACTGGTGGAACTGGTCGAGGACGGCCAACTGGTCCTGATCCGCTTCGCCCCAAGTGGTGAGGAGCTTGGCCGCTGCCAGGTCCGCCGCACCGTTGGTGATGTCGGCCTTCTGACTGTTAATCTCGGTGAGGTAGCCTTCAATCTCGTTGTTCATGCTCGCCATCTGCGAGCTGAAGTTCCACCACGTTCCACCGACGAGCAATGCAGCCGCTGCTCCGCCCGCGACGAGATAGCGTTTCGAATTGTCGGGCTTTTCGGCAGGCTTGCGCGGATTGACCAGATCCACGCGCGGGATAATCCCCGCTTCCCCGGTCAGCCCGCGTGCGAGGATCGCCACAAACGAGAGCCGGTTTTTGGAGGGGATCGGCGAATCGAACCGATCGAAGTCGAGCGAGTGAACCTTGGCTCCGAACCGTTCTTGAACCGCCTTCACAACCGCTTCGTCCGCCTCTTCATCCTCGACGAGATACACCTGATCGACCTCGACGCCGGGATGCGATTGACCCAGCGAGATCAGGCAGCGATTGATCTCCATTTGCAACGGCGACACATGCCGGGCCGCGTCCCCCTCGGGCAGCCAGACCGCATGCGTGGCGATCAACCGCCGCTGGTCGAGGATCGAGATTTCGACCCGGTCGCCCGACTGCGCCACGATCAGTGTTGGCACGTCCGGTGTGCCAACCCGCTCCTCCTCGCGAGCCACCAGTTCCGCGATCAGGAACGGACTGACCTCCAGCCCCACCAACTCCAGCTTGGCTCGCGTCAGCAGGTCACGCATCCGCTGCACGCGCGCGGAATCGAGCGTCACCGCGATCACCGCCTGCCCGTCCCCCTGCGCCCCGAGCGGTACGAAATCGACCGCAATCGCCGTCGTGGGGGTCGAGGACTTGGCGGCGGACTGAAAGCTCACCAGCGCGGGCAACTCGTCCGCCGGAACATTCGGCAACTGCAGTTGCCGAATCACCACCGTCTCACGCGGCACGACCACCACGCAGGCGGCATTCGCCCCCAGAGCCATCGTCTTCTCGGCCAGCTCCGCCGCGATGTCGGCTGCGGCCCGTTCGGGTGTGCGGTCCTCGGTGAACGGGATGGAGAAGGTGTGGGAGAGCGCGACCTTGCCGCCGTCGAGACGCACCGCCGCCCCGACCAACCCTTCGGTCGACCACTCGATCCCCCAGAACTGCCGCAACTCAGTCTTGGTGGGTTGCCAGAGCTTTCGCCAATCCAACACGCGTCACTCCCCTGCCCCGCTGATCGGGGCCACAACACCGACTTGTCACCGATCATCCGCGTCCGGTTAAACTTACGTCGCAACCGGAGATGTCACAAGAGGGGAACGGCAGAGCAGGCGGGAATTCGCCCGTTGAGGGGCCGGGGCGACCGGAGATTTTCGCCCCCGTGAAAGGTTTGGCGTTCTACACCGGGACTTCGCGGTGAGAGAAATCGCGGGAGACCCTGATTCAATCTCCAATCCCCAGAGCTTCCAAGGCGTGTCACTCCGCGAATATCTACACGCAAAAGGCATTCGCCTTCACTGCCAGTTCCTCTTTGTCCCGGCAGGGACACCCGATCATAGCCCACCGATTCATCGGTGGGTCCACGAGCCTCACGCGGTCAGCAGCCCTGCAGGGGCGACAGAAATGGACACACAACGTGGTGATCGACGACCTACCACCGCTTCCCCCTCATTATGATCACAAGATCATGACGAGGGTTGGCTCGTGGGCCTCGCGTTTTTGGGGGCGAGCCGGAGCTTCTGTCGTCCCTGACGGGACTGGGCGGGTCGTTGATCGGATTGGTCCCACCGTTGAAACGGTGGGCTATTGTCGGATGTCCCTGACGGGACACAGAGGGGGCTTTCGCGAGAAAAGTTCTCCAGGAACCTCTCCCCCTGTCGGCTTCAGCGCGGAGTGTCCGGATTCTTGCGTTTTTTGAGTTTCTTGCGGCTATCGTCTCGTCGCCTAAAAGTTGCGCAAGCGACGAGACTTTGAACAGTGAGTAGTACATGGGCGGAGACGCCCATGCCACGTTTGCCAAATGGCTAAGAGTGGAATCACTGACCCGATGATCTCAGCTTCACGCGCACGAAGCGCGGCCAATAGAGTTCGTCATCAGAGAAGAGATCCGCAAACTGAAACGAGTTCACCGCATAGGTGATCAACAACTCACCCGCAGGCGAAAGCTCGGGATGGGCCTTTCCCGCATAAGCAAAATAGCCCTTCTTTGTTCCCGGCTCCGGGCAAGTCCACACGTCGACCGGATCAGACCATGGTCCCCAAGGTTGGTCGGCCGTCCGGGCCACGATCTTGGGGGAAAGCAAATCCCCATGACTGATAGCGACGAACTGTTTGAGCGACGGAAGGTGACTGACCGAATACTCGGCAGCGATACCGGTCGCAAGCGGCGTCGCCGCGTGAACGTCGCGGGACCATCCGGAGTCGGTTCGAAACTCCCAAGTCGTATGATCGCTCAACGAACCTTGCGGGGCGCGGGCCAGCAACATCTTGCGCGGGGACCACTTCTCTTTGGGAGTTTCTCGCGTGCCATAAACGTAGACGTGTTCGCCATCGGCCATGACTGCTGATCCGAACAGCACCCGCCGCTGGTTGGTGATCTCGGTCATCGGAAGCGGTGTGCGGCTGACCTTCCAATCCGTGGGAAGGTCCAGGGGATTCTCGATCACGGCGTGAGCGACACCCACGTTCTGGAATCCGAACACGCCCGGATCGCTGCTCTTCGTGAACTCCCACAGAAAGAGATGGACCCGGCCCTCGACGAATGTCCCGCCCAGGAGCCAGTACCAATGTTTCGGATCGTCGGGGATGAACAAGGCGACCGGTTCCCCCTGGTCGTTGGTTCCGTGGAAGAACTCCACACGCGGGCCGGTCGGGGTTTCCGTTTGAACCCCGACCGAGTTGTTGATCATCCGCGTCTCAACACGGCGGCCCTGCTCCACCCGCCCCAGTAATGTATCGCTAAAGAACCACAAGACCCGCCCGGGAGCCACACGGATCGAGTAGTTCCCATCCGCCCCGATCCAGCCACTCGTCCGTTGAAAGTGGGTATCCCAATCGGGGGCGGCGACCGCCGAGGTCACTCGTAACGGCTCGGCAGCCATGACCTGTGTTCCGATCAGGACAAGCCAAGCGATGAAAAAGCGGTTCATTGAATCCCCCGTGATCGCTGATCGCTCCGTGATCCAACGCGAACCAGACCGATCTTCCGGCCAGTGTCGGAGAATCGGCTCCCAGATGCCATCCATTTGTCTCGATGGAATTCATTCAGCCTGAGCGAGTTCCTCACGCGGCTCGCGCGGGTAGAATTGAACCGAGCTCAGTTTTTCAGAACGTGTTCGAACGACAACCGATCACACCTTTTATCCCGGCGGGTCACCGGTTAGTCTTATCACTGGGAACAATCAATCGCCGTCAGGGGCAAGCAATGAAGATTCTTTTGGCCAGTCCGCGCGGGTTCTGTGCGGGGGTCAACATGGCCATCACTTGTCTCGAAGAGTGCATTCGCGTCTTCGGGTCGAAGATCTTCGTGTACCACGAAATCGTTCACAACAAGTACGTTGTCGACAAGTTCACCCGCGAAGGGGTGACCTTCGTGAACCACATTGAAGAAGTTCCGGCAGGTTCAGTACTGCTGTTCAGTGCCCATGGTGTCTCCCCGGAAATCCGTGAGAAGTCCCGGCAACGAAAGCTGCGGACGATCGATGCGACCTGCCCGCTCGTGACGAAAGTCCACCTGGAAGCGATCAAGTACGCCAGCGAGGGATACCACATCATCCTGATCGGGCATGAAGGTCATGACGAGGTGATCGGAACGATGGGCGAAGTGCCCCAAAGCATCTCCCTCGTCGAGTCCGCCGAAGAGGTCGCGCAGCTCAGCTTCCCCGCCGGGGCCAAACTGGCTTACCTCACTCAAACGACGCTCTCCGTCGAAGAGGCGAGCCAAGTGATCGCGGCCTTGGAAAAGCACTTTCCGGGAATTGACCACCCTCCCAAAGAGGACATCTGCTACGCGACCACGAACCGGCAACATGCCGTCCATGAACTGATCGCCCAAGCCGATTTACTCCTGGTCCTGGGGAGCCAGAACAGCTCCAACAGCCGCCGTCTCCAGGAAATCGGGACACAGTCGCAGAAGCCCGCCTACCTGATCGATGGGGCGAGTGAACTTCGCCCCGAGTGGTTTGAGGGCATCGAAACGGTCGCCATCACCGCCGGTGCCAGCGCCCCGGAGGTCGTCGTCGAGGAGGCGGTCGACTGGATTCGCGAGCGTTTCGGAGCGACCGTTGAGACTTTCGTCACTCGTGAAGAGCATGTCCACTTTCAATTGCCCCGCGAGTTGCGAATGTTGATCGGCGTGAAGTGAATCACGGTTCGGAGCACGCTGCGGGATCATCGAAGGGAGTCGCGATGTCGACACAGGGCAGCACGGGTCGAATGGAACGACTTGATCGACGGGCGTGGCTGAGCGGGATGGCTACCGCCTTTTGCTTCGGGCAGACATTCAAAGCCTCGGCTGCCGAGCCAGTGGCGCCGGATGCGAAACGGGCCTTCGGTTATCTCGAGGCCATCTGCCAACTCGGCCCGCGGGTCAGCGGGACCGAGGCGATGGCCCAGCAGCAGCAACTGGTCGCCAAGCACTTCACTACCCTCGGTGCGAGGGCCTCATTCCAAGAATTCGACACCCCGCATCCGGTCCATGGTCAGCCGGTGCGGATTCGCAATTTGATCGTGGAATGGCATCCCCGAGCGGTCGAAAGAGTCCTCCTCTGCTGTCACTACGACACACGTCCGAGGCCCGATGAAGAGCTTCTGCCGAGCAATCGGAACGGTCTCTTTCTGGGGGCAAATGATGGGGCCAGTGGCGTCGCCACTTTGATGGAACTGGGCCACTTCATGGCCAACCTGCCCCTTTCGGTCGGCGTCGACTTTGTCTTTTTCGATGCAGAAGAGCTGATCTACCAAAAGCCGGGCAAGTTCTTCATCGGCTCGGAATACTTCGCAACGCAGTACCGCGACCAACCCCCAGCCCACCGCTACCAGTCGGGTGTACTCCTCGACATGGTGGCGGATGCCAAGCCGCAATTCTATTACGAAGGGAACTCCTATCGTCTCGCCCCCGATGTCACCAAGAGTGTGTGGGCTGCCGCCAAGGCTGAAGGGGTCAAGGAGTTCTTTCCCAAGATCAAGCACACCGTCACGGATGACCACCTGGCCCTAAACCAGATCGCCAAGATCCCGACATGTGATGTCATTGACTTCGACTATCCCTACTGGCACAAACGCAACGATCTCCCGGCGGCCTGCTCCGGCGAGACGATGGTCAAAGTCGCCCGCGTGATGCTTCGCTGGCTCCAAGGCCAGCGCGCGGTGAGATAGGGCTAGTCCGCCACTGCGAAATGGAAGTATCACCCGACACGATCGTCGCCCTGTTTCCCTCATCCGCCCCGAAGGGGCACCACAAACCAGCCTGGGGCAGAGCGACCAGCGGGAGCGCCGCCCCAGGTTTCAGATTGTCGTCTCAGTCTTAGCCCTGAAAGGGCGAAACAAGGCTGAGGGCAGTCTGATGTGCCGCCCCTTCAGGGCTTGGTGAGCAAACGGACTCGGTTCCCAGGGCGTTGCCGGCGTTGCCCTGGGCTGGTATGTCGGTGCCCCTTCGGGGCGTCAGAAGGGAGCATTCGCGGGATGGGGGGCGATGCGACTCGGACGCTGGCTTTGGTGATGGGAACTTCCGCGGTGGCGGATTGGTCTTCACTTTGGATGAACTTCGTGCCGAGCCTCTCGATCGAGTACACTCCATATGACTCAAGGAGAATTCCAATGGCCACCATCCACATTCACCGCCAACTGAGTTCCGACACGCTACCGGAACTGCGTCCACTGATCGGTAAGATGGTCGACATTATTGTCCGCGAAACCGATGGCGTGACCGTTCGGGCGGGAACTGGAGATTGGTCCGCTTGGCCCGCAGCTGCGGGCGACCTGGAAGGATACGACTTCGACGCCTGGAAGTCTCAGCGTCAATTCGATGTGCAACATGCGGACGACCACCTGCCATGATCCTTGTCGACGCCTCAGTGATTATTGAGTACCTGCGTACTCCATCGCCTGTTCTTCTGGCGGAATTGCAGTCCGGGGCAGCCGCGATCTGCGGGGTCACACGCGCTGAGATTCTGGCCGGTTCTCACCATGCTCAACAACGACAGCGCCTGACCATGCTGCTGGACAGTCTGGGGCAGATCACGATCGATGACGCCTTATGGGATGAAGTCGGGGACCATCTGGCGACGCTTCGCCGGGCTGGAGTAACGGTCCCGTTTCCCGATGCGATCCTTTCGACGGTAGCCACCTCACTGGACATCGAATTGTGGTCGCGGGATCGTCACTTCCTCTCAATCCAGAAAGTCGTCCCAGATCTGAAGCTCTATCAGGAAACTCCGTGAAGACTCAATGCACGACCGTTCCGATCGGCTCTCCCGCCACGGCCCGCTGGATATTCCCTTCCTTGCGATAATTGAAGACCAGGATCGGAATCTTGCTTTCCATACAGTGCATAATCGCCGTGGAATCAAGCACCTGTAGCCCTTGGCTGATGAAATCCTTGTAGGTGATCTCGGAGTACCGCACGGCGTGCGGGTTCTTCTCGGGGTCTTCGGAGTAGATGCCGTCGACTTTGGTCGCCTTGAGCAGGACATCCGCTTCGAGCTCGCGGGCGCGGAGCGCAGCTGCGGTGTCGGTGGTGACGAAGGGGCTGCCAGTCCCCCCAGCGAGGATCACCACCCGGCCCTTCTCCAGGTGGCGGATGCAGCGACGGCGGATGAACGGTTCGGCGACGACCTCCATGCGGATCGCCGTCTGCAGGCGGGTCGGCACTCCTTCATGCTCCAGAGCGTCCTGCAGCGCGAGCCCATTGATACACGTCGCCAGCATCCCCATGTAATGGGCGGTCGACTGCTGCACCACACCGCTGTTGGCTGAGAACTGCTTGCCGCGCAGGATGTTTCCGCCGCCGGTCACGATCGCGACTTGCACCCCGGCCTCGACCAGGGACTTGATCTGCTTGCAGATTACGGTGACCTCGGGCATCGAGATCCCCCCCTCGCGGTTCCGGCAAAAGCTCTCCCCGCTCAGCTTCAGAATGACGCGGCGGTAGGCAGGTTGAAACGACATCAGGCGGCTCCCTCCCCGAAGACCAGAGTGATCGTCGGCAGCTCTCGGAATGGTGTGCGGTGAAGATAGCGATTGCCGCTGGAGGTGCAAACCGTAGCTCTGATCTCTGGGCGGAAAACTGGCAGGAAGTAAGGCAAGTGACGGTCATTGATGTCCCCGTAGGACGGCCTTTCCAGGCCGTCCATGATCGGTGTTTCAGGCCAGACGGCCTGGAAAGGCCGTCCTTTCTACACATCGTGTTCCTGCCTCCGAATCCCCGTAGGATTGGCCACGGAAGCTGGATATCAACGCAAAGACGCGAAGGCGCAGAGTCGTCAAGGAAGAGGCTGGCCTGATCCGGGGGTTGCTTCACAGGCTGGAATCTCGTGAAGATCGAGGCTTTGCGGGGATGACGTAATTCTCGGCCCATCCCGAAGGGATCACAGAGATTAGCCGGTGGTTGAGCGCCAGCGACACCACCGGAAAACGCCCTCATTTCTGAGACCCCTACCAGGGTCGGGCAAGCCATATTCGCTCTCCATCGACGGGTAGCCGGAATTCGCGACTTCCCCCTTGGCGACTCCGCGCCTTGGCGTCTTTGCGTTGACCTCTTCCGAGTTGTGTAGAAGGGACGGCCTTTCCAGGCCGTCCTTGATCGAGTCTTGCAGCCAGACGGCCTGGAATGGCCGTCTTACGGGGAGACGATTTTCGCCCGCCTGTCGAAGGCTCTGCCGGGCTGGGCCACTCGTCTTTCCGCGATCAGTGGCACTATGATTGTCATCACACTTCCCGACTCATGAACCATGCTGGAGCGCCTTGTGAATCATCATTGTCGTTGGGTTTTGGGTTTGGCTGTGATCGGCCTGAGTCTGCTTGGTCGAACGGGGTCTGCATTTGGCGAGGAGACTCCGCCTTTTCCTGCCGGAGTCTCGTTCGATCAGAAAACGCTCGATCAACCGCCAGTCGTCATTCCGCTCGACAAAGAGTTGGCCGACAAGCTCCCCGCCGAGGGCGTGAAGTCCATTTTCTTTGAAGGGGTTCCCTACCAAGGGAAGCCGACGCGCGTCTTTGCCTACTACGGTGTCCCTGCCAACCCCGAGGGGAAAAAACTCCCGGCGATGGTGCTGATCCACGGCGGCGGCGGCACTGCCTTTGACCGGTGGGTCAAGGTCTGGAATGCCCGCGGATACGCAGCCATCGCCATGGACACTTGCGGGTGCGTCCCGGTGGGAACCTATGGAAAGTGGGAGCGGCACGCACACGGGGGGCCACCGGGGTGGGATGCGAGCTTCAATCAGTTGGAGAGTCCTGTTCAGGACCAGTGGACCTTCCACGCGGTTAGCTCGGCTGTACTGGCCCATTCGCTGATCCGCTCATTCCCCGAGATTGATGCAAACCGGATCGGCGTCACGGGGATTTCATGGGGTGGCTATCTGACCTCGATCGTGGCAGGGGTCGATGCACGGTTTAAGTTCGCCGCTCCGGTCTATGGGTGCGGATACCTGGGTGAGAACTCGGCATGGCTGGGATCGTTCGAGAAGCTGGGGCCGGAGAAGGCTTCAATATGGCTCCGGCAATGGGATCCAGCGGGATACTTGCCGAGGGCCAAGATGCCATTTCTGTGGGTCAACGGGACGAATGACTTTGCATATCCGATGGACTCGTGGCAGAAGTCATACCAGCTCCCGCCGGGTGATCGGGCGTTGTGCCTTCGCATTCGGATGCCGCATGGACACGGCCCCGCTGGCGAGAACCCGGATGAGATTCACATCTTTGCGAATCAGATCCTGAAGCAGGAGAAACCCCTCCCCCGCATCAAGGAGCAAGGCCACTCCGCCGATGAGGCGTGGGCGACATTCCAGTCCGAAGTCACGATCACCAAAGCCGAACTCGCCTTCACCCGTGACGGCGGCAAATGGCAAGACCGCCAATGGGACCAAATCCCAGCTGCGGTCGACACCCCAACAGGCCGCATCTCAGCGAAGATCCCGCCCAATGCGAAGGTGTTCTATCTGAATCTCTTCGACGACCGAAACTGCGCGGTGAGTACCGAGCACGTTGAGCGTTAATGGACTGAATGACATTCACAGCTTTCGTTTCCTTGGCCCGTGGGATAGGCTTCCAGCCTGTCAGTTTCGGTGCATGATTGGCGGAATGACAGGCTGGAAGCCGATCCCACGACAGCAGCTTCGCCCCTCAAACCGTAAGAGAACTCGTTGACCGCGAAGCCGAGGATGAGAATCTCGTGAACACTCCCGATGCACCCCGTGTCAAGCCGCACTCGGCGAAGCGACGAAACGTCATGCTGGCCATCCTGGGGATTGCCCTCATGGTTGCCGGGGTATGGCTTTATGGGGCGATTCCGGATATCCAAAGAGGGTACTACCG
>JAYSVZ010000628.1:0-3757 GCA_043718305.1 Planctomycetota bacterium
CGCATGGCCGGCCTGTGCAGCCTCGCCTACAGCGATCAATGGGCTCCCTACTGGGAAACCCTATGAATTTCAAAATCCCGTAATCTCTTCCTACACCCCAGAGGAGGGGTGGCCCGGTTGAGGGTTGACTCGTCGGGTGGCACGGGTACCACGGCGGGGTGGACCAGGCGTCGCTTTGGACGTCTAGGTGAGGCAGGCACAAAAGGGATTGGACGGCGAGCGTGTCCTCCGTAACCTCTGGCTGTGGAAGAAGCCCGAAGCACATCCGGACTGTCTTGTTTTAGAGAGCGAACCGCCATGTCAACGCTCACTCTCACTCCCGAAGAGATCGGCACGCGCGGCTCGGCGATCTACCAAGAGCGATTGAAGTGTCTCCTCGAACCCTCCCATCACGGTCAATTCGTGGCGATTGATATCAATTCCGGTGACTACGAGTTGGGGACCGAAGCCCACGAGGCCAGCGCCCCACAGAGGGCACGGCATCCGGCTGCCCAGATCCTCGTGGAACGCATCGGCTACCCAGCGGCGTTTTGAGAATGAACCGCGTCTAGTCCTCCACTGCGGAAGTTCTCTATCACCAACGTCGTTGCCCCAGCGGCTCGCCCATTTCTTCCGGCCCAAAGGGCTGGCCATTCTCCCCGCCAGGGCTGCAGGCCTGGTCCCATCGGTCCCACGAGAGGCTAGGCCTGAAGGGCCGTCCGTTCGGGTTTCGCGAGTGAGTGGCCGGGCCTTCAGCCCTTTCGATTTTTAGGGTTGGCGACTTTCCCAGGGACGTTGCCCCTGGCTGGACGAACGGCTGGCCCGTGGGGCCGTAAGAGGTAAGCTGGGTGACTTCCGCTTCGGGTGATGCGGGACTTCCGCAGTGCCGGACTTGAGCACTTTTCGAATCGGTCTTCAGTTGCCGCATTCGGCGATCTGCCGGAGTCAATCGCCAAATCCCTGGAGGTTTCCAAAAATGTGACTTGAAAAAAAACCTCAGAGGTCTTCAGAGCGGAAGAGAGTTTCGTTCGCGGAGCCCCCCTTTCGGGCTCCGAACGAGGCTCTGAAGGGGAACCGAATCAAGCATGGTCGAGCTACCCGCCGCCAGACGAACCCTGAAGTCGTTTTAGCAAGAGGAACACCAAGCGTGAATCATGTATACACTCCACTGAGGATCGCACGGAGAAGTGCGGAGTCGCTGATGAAGCGAATCAAGCACCGACTGCGAAACGACCATCAGAGCCTGCCCATGAATGTACGTGTCTCCCTTCGCTTCACTGTCTTTTGGGTAGCCATCACCCTGCTGCTCGGTGGCCTGCTGACCACTCCCAGCTTCGCCGAGGCTCCCGCAGACGCTGAACTGACCACAGCTCACGTCGATCTCCAAGCGACCGGCCATGACATTGTGAAGAACTTGGTGAAGTTTGAGAAGACTCGTCCCGTCGAGGTGCTGGCGACGATCCTCTTCGCTCTCGCGATTCTGCACACCTTCTCGGTCAAGTATTTCGCGAACCGCGCAGCTCAGTACCCGGAAGGCTCGATCCAGGAGAACCTGTCTCACTTTCTCGCGGAAACGGAAGTTGTGTTCGGTCTCTGGGCCGCAGCGCTGTTCGCGGGGATCGCCGTCTTCAAGGGCTCGATCGCTCAGGCTGTGGCCTATATCGGAACCCAGAATTACACCGAGCCGAAGTTCGTGATGGCTGTGATGGTCATCGCCGCGACGCGTCCGGTGGTGTCGCTTGCCGAAAAAATCATTAGCCGGATCGCCCAGCGAATACCATTTCCGGAAGGGCTCTCGTTCTTCCTTGCCGCCCTTTCCGTCGGGCCGCTCCTCGGGTCATTAATCACAGAACCCGCCGCGATGACGCTCTTGGCGGTGATGCTCAAGCGGCGCTATTTCGACCAAGGGATCAGCCGCAATCTAGCCTACGCGACGATTGGTCTGTTGTTTGTGAACGTCTCCATTGGGGGCACATTGACGCACTTTGCCGCTCCGCCCGTGGTGATGGTCGCCGCGAAATGGCAATGGGGCACATGGCATATGCTGACCCACTTCGGATGGCGCGGGGCGCTCAGTTGTCTGGTTTCGACAATCGTCGTGGCTTTAATCTTCCGGAAAGAGTTATCAGCCATCGTGGCTGTTCCGGATCAGAGTGGCCCCGTGCCGCGCTGGCTCACCAGTTGCCACTTGGCATTTCTGGCGTTGGTCGTCGCTTTTGCCCACCACGCCGATCTCGTGACTGGAATCCTCGTCCTGTTTCTCGGTCTCGTCGCAGCCACGAAGGAGTACCAGGATCCCCTCAAACTGCGCGAGGGGATTCTGGTGGGGTTCTTCCTGGCGGGGCTTGTGACTCTGGGAGGCCTGCAGACCTACTGGCTCCAGCCGCTGATCGAGAGTTTGGACGAGGCCCAACTCTACTTCGGAGCGACGGCTCTCACCGCGATCACCGACAACGCGGCACTGACCTACTTGGGTGGGCTGGTTGAAGGGATCAGCGACCCATTGAAGTATGCCCTGGTGGCGGGAGCGGTGACCGGCGGTGGCCTGACCGTGATCGCCAATGCTCCGAACCCCGCCGGGGCCGGGATTTTGCGATCGTCCAAGGCGTTTGAAACGACCGGTATCAGTCCCTTGGGCCTGTTCCTGGGGGCCTCGTTCCCGACACTGGTGGCGATCGTGATGTTCTGGTTTGTCCCGTAAGGTTTCCTCTACATTATTCAGGCTCTTCCGCAGAATCTGGGGGAGCCGGAGGGTGTTGGATCGCTGGTGGTGTCGCTTTGCTCAACCACTGGCGATGCCCAACAACCTGCTATAATCCGAGACCCTGCGGCCATCCGCTCCGACACCCGTCAGTCCCACCTGTGGGAACACCCTTGACGATCCGGGGGCGGAGTACCTAGTCTCCCGCGCGTTACTGCGAAGAGCGAATTCTCAGAAACCAGGGGGTGTCCTCTTGGGTTAGCTCGACACAACACTCACAACTGACGGTTGGATTCATGGCTGAACTTGTTGCTCCTCATGGTGGTTTGTCCGAGCCGGTGTGCTGCACTGTGGCTGCTGGCGAAGCGGCGGCGTTCGTGGCCGAGGCCGCGGGCCTCGTCAAGGTGCCGGTCTCACAGGCCGACCTCTCCAGCGTCTATCGGTTCGCCGATGGCACGCTCAGCCCGCTCAAGGGGCCGATGACCTCGGCGGTGTACAACCGCGTCCTCAATGAGTCGGTCATCGAGAACAATGGCCAGTTGTACGCCTGGACGATCCCCATCGCTCTGCCGGTCACCGCCGCTCAGGCTAAGGAACTGAAGGCGGGGCAGAAGGTCGCCCTCACCAACCCGGCGGGCGAGATCGTCGCGACCCTCGATGTCGAAGATGTCTACGCTTGGCCGAAGCTCAAGTACCTCCAGAGCGTCTACCTCACCGACCGCATCGACCACGCCGGGGCCAACATGGTCCTGGACGGCGAGAAGGCCAACTCCCACCTCATCGGCGGCACGATCCGCGCTCTGCCCCAGCCGAAGAACGCCAAGTTCGGCCAGTACGTGCTCACTCCTCGCGAGGTCCGCAAGCTCCTCGCCAGCACCGGTTGGAACGCAGCTGTCGCCTTCCAGACCCGCAACCCGCTGCACCGGGCGCACGAGTACGCTCTGGTGTACGGTCTCGAAACCTTGATTCGTCAGGGTCTGAACGCCGGGGCCGTCCTCAACCCGCTGATCGGTGAGACCAAGGGTGACGACGTCAGCGCTGAGATTCGCATGGAGACCTACGAGCATCTGATCAGCG
>JAYSVZ010000629.1:0-3756 GCA_043718305.1 Planctomycetota bacterium
CCTCCCTGTTCCAGATCAGTCATCCAAACAGACACGATTCTGGTCGAAAAGGGCCTCTGCGGGAATACCAATACTCACTTCCTGGGCTGTCTACTAAGAGGTTACAGCGTTTCCAGTGGTACATGCGGGCGAGTTCGTTGCGGCGGGGTGGCCCAGGCATCGCTTTAGATTTCTGGGTGACGCGGGAACGATCGAGTTCAACCGGGGAAATTTGCCCTTAGAGAAGCGAACCACCCGTCTGGAACTGGCACTCGACCCGGTCGGGTTGGTAGTCTTCCGCCTCACACGGTTCGTGAGCGGTTCTGGGTTGCGGCAGTTGAGGCTGTTTTGACTCAGGCACCATCCGGTTGACGCCGGACGTTCGCCAGACCGTCCCCCCCGATGGAGCGATTGCCCCCATGAAGTTTCGCTTTCCGATCGTCATCATTGACGAGGACTTTCGTACAGAAAACACTTCGGGTTCGGGGATTCGCGCGCTGGCCAAGGCCATCGAAGATGAGGGCATGGAGATCCTCGGTGCGACCAGTTTTGGCGACCTGTCCCAGTTCGCCCAGCAGCAGAGCCGGGCGTCCGCGTTCATCCTCTCCATCGATGACGAGGAGTTCACCAGCGCTGCGGGACGCGACCCCGAGCATGTGCTGAACAACCTGCGGGGGTTCATCCAGGAAATCCGCCTCAAGAACACGCACATCCCGATCTACTTGTACGGCGAAACGCGGACCTCCAGCCACATTCCGAACGACATTTTGAGGGAGCTGCACGGCTTCATTCACATGTTCGAGGACACGCCGGAGTTCGTGGCCCGGCACATCATTCGCGAGGCGACAGCCTACACCAACGGCCTTGCCCCGCCGTTCTTCCGGGCCTTGATCCACTATGCCCAGGACGGGTCGTACTCCTGGCACTGCCCCGGTCACTCGGGCGGCGTGGCGTTCCTGAAGAGTCCCGTCGGGCAGATGTTCCACCAGTTCTTTGGCGAGAATATGCTGCGGGCCGACGTGTGCAACGCCGTTGAAGAACTCGGCCAACTGCTGGACCACACCGGCCCGGTCGCCGCCTCCGAACGCAATGCAGCCCGGATCTTCAGTGCGGACCATTGCTACTTCGTGACGAATGGGACATCGACCTCGAACAAGATGGTGTGGCACTCGACGGTCGCCTCGGGCGACATCGTGGTCGTCGACCGCAACTGTCACAAGTCGATCCTGCACTCGATCATCATGACGGGGGCCGTCCCGGTCTTCCTGATGCCGACCCGCAATCACCTGGGGATCATCGGGCCGATTCCGCTGTCGGAGTTCACTCCCGAAGCGATCCAGAAAAAGATCGAGGCGAACCCGTTCGCAGCGGCCGCTCAGAAGCGGCATCCGGAGCGGAAGCCGCGCATCCTGACGATCACGCAGAGTACCTACGACGGAATCATCTACAACGTCGAAATGCTGAAAGAGTTGCTGGACGGCAAGATCGGAACCTTGCACTTTGACGAAGCCTGGCTGCCGCATGCGACGTTCCATACGTTCTATCGCGACATGCATGCGATCGGGGCGGATCGCCCGCGACCGAAAGTGTCGATGATTTTCGCGACACACTCGACGCACAAGCTGCTGGCCGGGATTTCGCAGGCTTCGCAGATCCTGGTCCGCGAGTCCGAGACACAAAAGCTCGACCGCAACATCTTCAACGAAGCCTATCTGATGCACACGTCGACCTCGCCGCAGTACGCGATTATCGCGTCGTGTGATGTCGCAGCTGCGATGATGGAGCCGCCGGGCGGGACAGCCCTCGTCGAAGAGTCGATCACGGAAGCAATCAACTTCCGCCGCGCGATGCGGAAGGTCGACGACGAGTGGGGCGCGGGCTGGTGGTTCAAGGTCTGGGGACCGGACAAACTGGCCGAAGAGGGGATCGGCGAACAGGCCGACTGGATCCTGGGAGCGGACGAGGACTGGCACGGGTTCGGTGACATCGCGCCGGGCTTTAATATGCTCGACCCGATCAAAGCCACGCTGATCACGCCGGGCCTCAACGTCCGCGGCGACTTCGCCGAGACCGGCATCCCCGCGTCGATCGTCACCCGCTATCTGGCCGAGCACGGGGTCATCGTCGAGAAGACCGGCCTGTACTCGTTCTTCATCATGTTCACGATCGGGATCACGAAGGGCCGCTGGAACACCCTGGTGAGCGCCTTGCAGCAGTTCAAGGACGACTACGACAAGAACATGCCGTTGTGGCGGATTCTGCCCGACTTCTGTAAAGAATACCCCCGCTACGAAGGAATCGGCCTCAAAGAACTGTCCCAGCAGATTCACGACACCTACAAAAAGCACGATGTGGCCCGCGTCACGACCGAGATGTACACCTCGGCCATGCAGCCCGCGATGAAGCCGTCCGACGCCTTCGACATGATGGCCCACCGCGAGATCGACCGCGTCGAGATCGACCACCTCGAAGGCCGCGTGACAGCTGTCCTTCTGACGCCGTACCCGCCGGGCATTCCGCTGCTGATCCCCGGCGAGCGGTTCAACAAGACGATCGTCGAGTACCTGCAATTCGCCCGGATGTTCAACGAGAAGTTCCCGGGGTTCGATACCGACATTCACGGGCTGGTGGAAGAGGTGAATGGGAATCGGAAGTACTATGTGGACTGCGTGCGGGGGATTTGAGGTGGGGGAACTGAGATGGATTTCCTGTGGGGGAGCAAGCGATGTCACTGATCGAAGGATTTCGCGTCCAGAACTATCGTTCGTTGCGAGATGTGACTCTCGGAAAACTGTCGAACTCCCAGTCCTCAGTGCCACTAACCCCGCTGACGGTCGTGATCGGGAAGAACGGAGTCGGAAAGAGTACGCTGTTTGATGCCTTTGGTTTTCTGGCGGATTGTCTGTCGACAGATGTCGAAGCCGCCTGCGACATGAAGCAACGTGGCGGCTTCGAAAGGATGCTGTCGCGTGGGGAGTCGGGGGCCATCCGATTTGAGGTGTATTATCGGGAGGCTCCGGGCCAACGTCCGATCACTTACGAATTGGCCATCACTCTTGATGCGTCGGGACGCCCGTTCGTCGAATCAGAGGTTTTGAAGCAACGGCGAAAGGGCGCGAAACGTGGCCAGCCATTTCCATTCCTAAAGTTGAATCATGGCCTGGGAACTGTTTGGGCGGGGGAAGACTCTCTGGAGATCGAAGGAGAGGAGTCGAGTGACAAAGAAACGGTAGAGTTGACTGATCTTCGGCAACTGGGGATCGCCACCCTGGGGACGCTAAAGGGTCACCCACGCATCAAACGATTTCGAGACTTCATGAAAGGGTGGTATCTGTCCTACTTCCACCCGGACGCAGCTCGTGGATTGCCCAGTGCAGGGCCTCAGAAGCATCTCAATATTCATGGCGATAATCTCGGCAATGTAGTTCAATTCATGGAGCGTGAACACAAGGATCGATTCCAGTTGATCCTCCAACGAATTGCCGCCAAGATTCCTGGCATGCAGTCGATTCAAACAAAAGTGACTGATGACAAGCGAGTTCTGTTGCAGTTCGACGACGGTGCGTTTCACGATCCGTTCTACGCCCAGCAAATGTCTGATGGCACTCTAAAGGTGTTCGCTTACCTGTTGCTCATGGAAGATCCCGATCCTCCGCCCTTCATATGCATTGAAGAACCGGAGAACGGGCTGTATCACAAGTTGCTGGATTCGCTGGCCCAAGAGTTTCGCGCCCATGCCACCGGTGCCAAAGGGGCACCGCAGATTTTCGTCACCAC
>JAYSVZ010000630.1:0-3750 GCA_043718305.1 Planctomycetota bacterium
GGGGCAGCCACAAACCAGCCTGGGGCAGAGCGACCAGCGGGAGCGCCGCCCCAGGTCGCGGAGTCCCCCACGCCCTCAGCCCTGAAAGGGCGAAACAAGGAGCTGGGCGTCGCATTGTGCCGCCCTTTCAGGGCTTGCCGAACATGGCGGAATCGATACCCAGGGCGTGGCCGGCGTGGCCCTGGGCTGGTTTGTTGGTGCCCCTTCGGGGCGGAAGATCGGAGCATTCATAGCCCGTGGTGCGTGGTGCGACTCGGACTCTGGCTCTGGTGATGTGGAACTTCAGCGGTGGCGAACTAGTGAGTTCGGAAGAGGTGGTTTGAGGTGCCAGTGTTTTTAGCGTCAGCCGTCTCTCTTTATGCCACTGATCACCTGACGCTGGCGAATCAAAGCTCTCGCCGGTGGTACCACGCGATCTGCGAAGCTGGGTGTTCGCTTACGACAGCGCCTTCTTTTCATGCGTACCCGCACGGAACTTCTGAAACTTAACCCACACGCCACCGGTGGCATCGGTTTTCACTTCCAGCGAGTCGAGATCGCGTGGCGGGATCTGATTGTTGCGCGACCCATCCAGGTTGAACGCACTGTCATGACACGGGCAGACGAACTTCTGCTCTCCGTCGCGGTACTGCACGGTGCAGCCCAGGTGCGGACAACGGGCGTTGTAGCAACTGACGGTCTCGCCTTTGCGGCTCAGGTAGACCGCACCGATCGGGGTTTGCGGAAACTTGTTCCAGGCATCGACGAGATCTGCGATCACCTGAAACGAACGGGGCGTTCCGTCGCTGGGGAGCGAGTCGAGCGAGGTGATGTGCAAATACCCCTCCCCGATCTCCGGCGGGGGGGCCTGCTCGGGGGAACTGCTGTCGACCTTTTTCGAACGCAGCAAGGGGTCCAAGAACATCGCCGTCCCGCAACACGCGGGCACAATCCCCGCCACAGCCCCCGCGCCAATGGCACAGGCTTGGGTCACAAAGCTGCGCCGGGGGAGGTCAGCAGCGGATTCGGCATGGTCAGCCATGAAGGGGAACCTCAAGGGGAGGCCGGGGAGGGCGAGTGGGGGCGGGGCAACACAGTCTATGGTCTCGCCTCTGCGCCCCCCGTGTCAAGAGGCGGGTTGAGTCTAGCCGTGTGGTTGAAAGCATTCTTCCCCTACCAAGGTTCGCTCAATCCGTTCCGCGATGCCGAGAAAACGCCCGCCGAACTGCGCCACGTTAGAGTCCTACGGCCTGCCCCCGCGTGCCGCTTCTCCTGAGAACACTTTCTCGATTGGTCTTCAGTCTGAACAGTTGGTCATCAGATGGAGTCACGAAACCGCTCCTACTCGGGCGACGACTTCGCGACCGGCGTCCGTTCGATCCGGCCCCACATGTGACCGCCGACTTTTCCATGCTGCCAAGTCCCCGCGTACCGCTCGCCGTCAAACAGAATTCGCGACCCGAACTCGCTCCCCAAACCGGGGATTTTCATATCGGTCACCCCGAGCACGGGCGTCGTTTTGGCCCAGTCGATTTGTACGGGAACCGGCACGGTAATATCGACCTCGCCGTATTTGATCCGGGCGTAGATCATCCAGGTGCTTCCCTTGACCTTGACGGCTTTGGTGATGGAGTAGCGGTCTTCCTTGGGATCCCCATCCTTGCCATCGACGGAGAACCGACCGACCAGATCAGCCCCGGTCATGAGTTCGGCAAACGCCTTTTCGGCCTCCGACATCTCGACCGCCGGGGCCCCGACACTCGGCTTCGGGTCGGCGTCCTCGGCTTTGACCACCTCGACCGCCAGGAGCAGGGCGCAGCACAACAGGGGGAACGTGAGCTTGAACATCGTGATCTCTCCGAGGGGCTGGACAAGGTCACTGCGCGGATGCCGGATTGTCGCGGCAGGGAACGGTAGCGCAGTTTAACCTCGCACATAGATTGACCCAGAGCGGCTGGGACCGCAACTGAAAGGAGAGATCAGTGGTCAGTGGTCAGTTTTCAGTGGTCAGTGTCGGGGACGGGGACGGCTACATTGTGAGAGACGGTTGAGTCTCGAAAACACTGGCGGTCCAGAGCGACCGCCAGTGGCACCTTAAGTCACCCTCAGTCGACAGGGCCCACCTGCCCGCGGCCCTCACCCCCAACCCCTCTCCCGGGGGGAGAGGGGAGCCAGAAAAGGCATCGTTCCAGACCGCGCGGAAAATATTTTCCGCCAGTTGCTTTACACCAATGCATTCCCATCGTCGTCGCGTTCTTCTCGCATCCTTAGCGGATCGACCCCGTCGCGGCGGGCGACCTCGGCTCGGCTTAGAATGCCGAGGCGGACGAGTTCGGCATCGGCGGTCCGTTCTCGCGGGCGGTCGCGAGTGACGAGTTGCGGGAAGGTCCAGGCGGTCTCCACGAACTGGAAGAAGTGCTCCGGGAGGAGTCCCTGTGCAATGGCTGCCTCCATGACCCACCGCCAGAGCCGGGTGAACTCGGTGGCGAAGAACTGCTGTTCGGCCTGGAAGAGCTTCACGGCGGGGCCTTCCGCGACCATTGTCGACGCGTAGTTCGCGTTCGACGCATCCGAAGTCAGCATGAACTCCGGCAGCCCGACCCCCGCTGCCACGCTGAGCAATAACAACCGTCCCAACGGGACGGCGTCGCCGAAGTTCGTGTCGGGTTGCAGGAACTTAATCTCGGTCGCTTGGTTCGTGGTGAGGATTGTGCCGGGTTGAAACCGTTCGCGGCGAGTGGACGATGTCGGATTTCCAGCGAGTTGGTCAGCGACGGCTTGCGTCTGCTGGGGCGAGCCTTGCACCTTCCGCCAGAGGACAATCGAGGACTGCAATTTCCGGGCGTGCAGCTCGGTATCAATCCACTTTTCGTAGCAGTCGAGCGTCTCCAGAATCGGGGCCAGGACCGTCACGCCACGTTTCTGATTCGAATCGACGCCGATCCGCGTATGGAGGATCTCTTGGGCGGGGATGCGTTCCTCCAGGCCACCCGCGTGTGGCTCCACCCGGAGATACTCGACCGGAGTCTCGACATCGCCGGGGTGCGTCAAGATCCCCTGCGACTCGGGGAACTCGGGACAAGCTGCGATCGACTCGGGGTCAATGAACCGAACCTCGGGGGGCCAATGCGTGTTCGGGTATTGCCGCAGAAAGCACTCCCCGTCGCGCCAGGCTCGGCGCGCATGTTCCCGAAACGAGAAGTGCGTCACGTTCTGTTCCAGGAAATCGGACCAGAGTCGGTCCGCGGCCCGCAGCAGAGACGATGTCTCGGCGTCATCGCTCACCCGCCCGTCGCGAAGTTGATGAGCCAGCCGAAACCCACTGCCAGTCACATACGATTCGAGGAGCCGCAGGATGTTGCGGGCATGTGGATTGTGAGCGGAGAGGTGCCGGGCCCGGGACCGCAGATCCTGCCGCGTCTGGTCCGAAAGGCCGCCCGCATCGCCCACGGGGAGCCAGCGTCCGCTGTCTTCGTCCACGGGGAGCGATGTCTCGGTGAGGGAGAGGAGTTGCTCCTGGAGCAACCGCTCGTGACGGACTTTCAATCGGAGGGTGGCCAGTTTGTCGCGAATCACATCAAACATCGATTGGGAATCCATTAATAGAGGTCGCACCGCAGGAAGTTGCGCGGCGTCTAACCGATGGGGGCGGCGTTGCGCGATGGCCAGGAATCTGGTTTATTGTTCGAGAGGGCTGGAATGAAACTTTCGTGAGCCGCAAGGCGCTAGCCGCGGGTTCTTCTGATCGTCCGCAGAACCCGCGGCTAGCGC
>JAYSVZ010000064.1:0-8072 GCA_043718305.1 Planctomycetota bacterium
GGTGATTTCGCAAGGCTAATCGTCTTATGGCGTTATGTAGATTCCGTCGCGGTGCCACATCTTGAAAAATCAGTGCCTCGCCAAAGCTCAAGCTGGGGTTGGAGTCCAGGCTTTAGCCTGTTCCGGAGCCGCCTAAAGGCTGGACTCCAACCCACAAATCAAGCCTTGACGGACTACTAGCGTCCCTTCCGCAAGGCATCAATCCCCTTCTGGGCTTCCGCCGCTTGGGCCTCGGCCGCTTGAATGTCATTCTCGTGAGGCTTGGTCGTCTTGTTAACCCGCGTGAATCCGACGTAGGTCAGCCATGCGTGAGCCCTCGCAGCCTGTCGCTGGCGAACCAGTTTGTGGAGCGGGTCAGCCTGGGCAGTGGCCATTTGCGCGGCGAGGTCCGCTTCGGGAAGGGGGAGCTGGAGTCCCTTTAGGATGGCATGCGCCATGACGAAGTGCCCCATCTCGGCGGGATGTACTCCATCCCCCGGATTGTGGAGCGGGCGGTTTGCGTCTCGATTGGGCTGGATGGCGGCTGACATCGGCGTGTGGATATCGATCACCGTGGCCCCCTCGGGACGCGTGGCGACTTGCCATGCGGCGTAGGCTTGGAGCACCGTGTTGTAGTCGAATTTGTTGGCTGCGATACCGCCTTGGCAATCGACATCGAAGGCGGGGGGCGTGATGAGGATGACCTCGGCTCCAGCGGCTCGGCACTTTTCGACCAGCCGCGTGACACCATCTCGGAAAGCCTGCTCCCGTTCGGGATCGAGCGGCTTGTAGATCCCATCGTTCATTCCGTAACAGGCGATGACCAACTTTGGCTTCACATCAGCCAGCGCCCAATCGAGACGGTCATGAATACAAGGCCGCGGCCCGGGGTGCCCCTCTTCCGTCAGTCCCGATGTCGTCTCACTCGCCAAGCCGATGTTGACGATATCGAACTCCAACGCGGGGTGCTGCTTCTGAAGGAAGTATTCGACATAGCTCAGATAGCGACCATCTTGAGAGTTACTGTCGCCCAACACCATGACCCGTTTGCCGGCCAAGGCTTCGGCTCCCGAAATCGGCGGGGCGGATTCCGCCGCCATGAGACCACTGAATGAGAAGAGTCCCAGCAAGAGAAACAGACCGAGTGGTTTGAACATGTGTCACAGCCTTAAAGAATCGCGTGTTGTGAGTGTTGTTGAGCGATGCCAGAACGAGCAGCCTATCGAAGAGAGGGGTGATCGTTCCAGCGGTCGCACTTTGAGAAGTCCTTGATACGTGGCCGTCGAAGCTGACGATTCAGGATGCCACACGCACTCGACGAGGTCGTGCGGGAAGTTCAATCCAACATTTCTGCGGAGTCGTTCTGCGACCCAATCACACTCCTCGGCACTGCAACTGATCGACCAGGGATAGACGCCATCGTCGTCGCGGCTTACAGTTCGCCCCTTGATCTGGGGCTGTGGGCGGCCTCGGGCTCCGGTTCCCTCTGCAAGCTCATGCCATGGCCGAATCTCGCAACTACTCCCCGAATCAGCAGAAGATCATCAAGCGGTTTTACGACAACCGCGACCAGCTCGATGAGCAGCATCTGGCCGAGAACGTGACCAATCTGTACCTGGCCACGACAGAAAAGCAGAAGGCCAAACTCTGGAGCACCGTCGAAGAGATGATGCAGCGGCTGGGCGTTCCCGAGAGCCGGATCAAGCATATCCTGGAGAAGAAAGACCCGGCGATCCTAGCGGAAGTGGTCAAGGATGTTCAGGCGGGGAAGATCACCAAACCAGTGAAGAAGCCGTAGCGCAAAGTAGGATGGGCAATCCTGCCCGTCCCAAGGCGAGATACAGCCTTTCGATTAACGCATTCACGAATTCGGAAGTGATCGGCCCCGGCGCTCGAGAGAGTGAGACCGTGTCCCGGTAGGCAGGCTGCTGGTTCCCCGTGAAGCGTCTTCCCATGCCGGGGAATATCCCCTTCTGTTGGACAAGAGCGATCAGACACCAGACTATCGCTTCACCCGCAGGTCGACACACTTTAGCTCCCGGTCATCGCGAACGTAGAGCAGTCCGTTCGACAGGGCGGGCAGGGCGCGGGTTTCCCCCTGGAGAACTCTCACGCGGCCCCGCTCGTCATAGGCTTCAGCGGCGGGCTGGACGAGGACCAGTTCCCCGTCAGTCTTGAGCAGCAAGAGCTTCCCATCGACCAGGATCTGCGTTCCATACCCGAAGCGTTGTTCCGTCCAGAGCAGCTTCTTCTTGACCGGGTCGATGCACTTCAAATCAGCGGGGCCGACATCGTCTCGACCGTCGATGCCGTAGAGCACCCCATCGAGGGGGACTGGTGTCGCGTACTGTGAAGCAAAGAATTCTGCCCCAGCATACTCCGTCTGATACGTGGGAAAGTTCACCCGCCCCATGAGTGATCCGACCCCATAGCTGCTAGTGAGGAAGATTCGTTCGCCCAACACCACCGGGGTCGCTCCATTCACGGTCGGCCCGCGCGCTCCAAAGGGGACATTGAAGATCTCGGTCCCGTCCTCGACTAACAATCCCACGCAGTTCAGCCGCGTGATCACGATGGCGATCATTTGCTCCTTGGAAATCACCAGAGCCGGTGATGAATAGCTTGCATCGTCGGCCACCTTCTGCCAAACCGGCTTGCCGCTTTCCAGCGTTAAGGCCACGACCCCAGCTCCCTTCTTCTTGCCGCCGACGTTCACGATCACTCGATTGCCGACCACAAGCGGCGAACTCCCAGCTCCGAAGTATCCCTCGGTCGCTCCATACGTTTCATGCGTCGCCACCCGCCAGAGTTCCTGGCCACTGGCCATGTCGTAACAGGTTAGATCGCCGTGTGAGCCATACGTGATGACCTTGCCCGCAGCGATCGTCGGCGTGGCCCGCGGTCCATTATCGCTTCCGACCTGCGGTTGAAAGGTGATCGGGTGAGCTGCTTTCCAAAGCGGCTTGCTCGTGGCTGCGTCGAAGCACTCGATGACCTCTTCTTCGTTCACGCGGTGAAACAACACCGCCCGCCCGCCCGCGACGACCACCCCGGCGTACCCCGCTCCCACCGGTCGGGACCAGACAGTCAGCAGCTCGCCGCGCCACTGGGGGGCAATGCGTTCATCCGCATCGGCGACCCCGCTGCGCATCGGGCCAAGAATCTGCGGCCAGTCGCCAGCCTGAACTGCGTTCAACAGCCCCAGAGAGAACCCAAGGATGGCCCACAACCGAACGGGGAATCGATTCATCATGGAGTACCTTCGAAGAGACCGGCGAGTTTTCACCGCTGACGGAGACCGTTCTCGCTCGTCAGACGCGATCCGTCAAGGCGAACCGTTCGTGGCCTTCAGGGTAAAGCCGGGTAAAGCGACAGCCGCTCCCCTCCGAATCTGTCGAGCCCGAGGAGTAAATCGGCCAGGGTACACGCCGGTCACGTCCCTCGACTACGATCCGCGTTCCCCAGTCCACACGATCGAGCCCCTGATGACCGACCCCGCGCCGCCGGACTTGACCGCGTTTCTGGAGTTGTCGGCGTCGCGCCGGGCGTGGATTCAAGAGGTTCTCATCCCCTGGTGCCGGACGGCGAATGTGCCGTCGCTCATGAAGGCGGAGATGGAGTGGGGCGACATTGCGGGGCGCGTCGACCCGCAGTTCTCTCTCTGGCTCTGGGCCTGGAGCCGGTTTCCCGTGCTCTTCGTCGAGGGGCTGCGTGGGATTGACGAGACCTGGTTAGTCAAGGTCGTGCTGCGAGATGGAACCGAGCACACGGGTTATCCCGACAGTCGGCGCAGCTCACGAGCTTTTTTGGTACTCACCGAAACTGTCGAGGGGCAACCGGTCGACCGTGGTCCGTTTCCCCTCGACAAAGTCGCTGGGGTTGAACGACAGGAGTGATCGAACGCCGTCCGATTCTGTTCTACTCTTACGTAGCGGTCCCCGTAAGACGGATTTTCAGGCCGTCTTCTTCCGAAAGAACGGCCTAAAAGGCCGTTCTACAGGGGAGACGATTTCTCGCCGGATGCCGCCCTGCTGTGCCGTGATCATCACGGTTCGTCCTGGCCCCATTCGAAGGGGTGCTGGAGCATGGGGGTGGCGCCCTGTTCGTCGAAAGAGGCTCGATTCAGGTGCTTCATCAGATCGTCGGTCGTGATCACCAAGTCGCGATCTTCGTCAGCCGGTCCGCGAAAGGCAGTGCTCAGTTCGCGACCGAACCACCCCTGTTTTCCATCTTCGACCGGATGACTGCGCTCTCCCTCGGACGAAGCTCCGATGATCCGCAATGTCTTGAGCGGAGTCTTGAGCGTCGCCAGCATGTGCGGTAGATCGGGAAGGCCTGCACTGTCGGGGCGGTCGCCCGCCGGGGTGAGATCGAGCAGCAAGAGCTTCTCTTTCGCCGGGCATCGTTCCAGGAGTTGGACCAGACTCTCCAGCGGCAGACCGGTGGCGACGGGATCCTTCCATTGGAAGTCCCGAAACGCGAGGTAGATCTGTCCGTTGTCGGCCCGATAGGCATGGCCGAAGACCGCGACGATCAGTTGCATCGGCTCGGTGACGCGAGGCATGAACGTCTGGATTTCTTCCCGGACAGCACTGATCTCGGGATCGCTCAGGTGCGTGCTCCACGCCGGGTCAACGGCGTAAAACTTGGTCAGAGTCTGATGAACGTTCTTCGCATCGTTGAGGAAATGCGGGACCGGCGTGACGGTCGGGTCGTCAAAGTTCCCATTGCCAATCACGATCGCCCAGCGGTTGTGCCGGACACCGCGAACGGCGTCGAGGGCAGTCACGAGCGGCGTTCCGTCGGCGTCGCGGAGTGTCAGCGTGAGCCGATCAATCTGCGGGCGGAGCATCTCGATACGGACGGCTTCCCCATGCAGGCGGACATCCGCTTTCTCCGCGAGTTGGTACGTGGCCAGTTTTCGATCGTCACCGGAGAGTTGAATCGTCCGATCGTCCGCCCCCAGCCCCGCAAAGAGCCCCGTCTCGGTCGCGTCGCCGCGCGTCACCGTGATCGAACGGACTTGCGAGTCGACCTGAAGACTGACACGGTCGCCGACTCGCAACTGCTCCCACGCCAACGGTTCCCCACTGGAGAGCTGGCTCACGCACCCTTCGGTTAAGGTCAGGCTCCGCTCCCCCTTCACCGTGCGCCGTGGACCGACCTCGATCTGGCGAGTGTTGAGGTCGATCACCGTAATGAATCCGGTGACTTCCTCTGTGCGAAAGGCTGCCAGCGCACTCACCAGATGGCCCCGTTGCCCGGTCGGGTCGAGCAGGTGGTCAACCTCGAGGCGGTCCCCTTCGCGCAAATCGCCGACCTTTGCGGGCTGGCCATTCAAGGTGAGCTTTGTGCGCTCCGGCACCTTCATGACGACATCGTCTCGCAAGCGGCCCGATTCGATGGTGATCGTCACACTGCGGGTGGACGGATCGATTGATCGCAGCTCCCCCGTCTGCGGAACGGGACGGGCGACCTTGAAGGTGGCGCTACGTTGGGGATCGGCGGATGGTCGAATTTCGATCCAGTCACCCGGTTGGAGTTCGCGGGCCAGGATGAACTGCTCAGCCTCGCCCGGCTTCATGAGCAGAATCTTCGGCTTGGCTGGCAGCGGAAACTCTTCGGGGATGCCCGTCTGGGAGTCCTCGATCTCCAGCACATTCCGGTTTAAGTCCGTCCCGCGCACGACCCCATAAATGGGCGGCGGCGGCTGGAGCGGCTGGTCCTTGTTCTGCGGAAAGAACAACATCCCCAGCGAGAGCAGGATCGACAGCAGGCAGATCGCCACGACCCACGGGCGCGGGCCTTGTCGAGGTGGTTGGTCACTGGTCGACAAAGGCGTATCGCGTTCACCGACGGAAGGATCTTCACCCAGTTGGCCGAGGATCTCATCCGCCGACTGGGGCCGGGCCGGGGGATGCTTATCGATCATACGATCAATGATCGCAGCTAAATCCGGGGGGACTCCTTCGAGTACCTTTCCAATGGGTGGTAACCGGCGATCGGTCGCCGCGTGCCACATCATCCAGGTCGCATCGGCCTGCGAGCCACTGGTGTCAAGCCCCGGGAAGAGATCGCGAAACGCGGCCCCGCACAGCAACTCATAACAACTGAAACCGAGCGAGTAGAGATCACTCGTCGGGCCAATCTCGGAGACCTTGCCCGCCAGCGCCTCCGGGGCCATGTACTTCGCACACCCGCGACCGATCCCCCCCGCGACGACTGCCAGCCCTCGCGACATGCCGAAGTCGCCAAGTTTCACCCGTTTGCGATGATCGACCATCAAATTGCCGGGATTGATATCGCTATGGATCACCCCCTTGGCGTGCAGATACTTGAGAGCCTTCAAGGCGTGAATCAACGTGGTCCGCAAGGCCCGAACGTCCATGGGACGCCCGCTGAGCCGGTCGCGGAGGCTGGCCTGCATCAGTTCCAGCACGAGCCAACCGCGACTGCGGTCGATGTCATAAATCGTGACGATGTGCGGATGCTGGAGCGAGGCGAGAACCTGGGCCTCGGCCCAGTACCGATCGCTGGCCCGGTCGTCACGAAGCTGTTCAGCGTGGATCTGTTTGACGGCGACTTCCCGTCCGAGTTCGTTATCGCGCGCCCGATAGACGGTCGAGAACGCACCTGCGCCCAGTTTTTCCAGCAGTTCGTACCGCGCTGTGCCACTCAAGGCCACGCATCCTTGGAAGAGTGAGGGGAAGGAGCGGAGTATACCAGCGGATAGCGGATCGCCGACAGCATCGGCTGGACAGATTGCACGGCTGGCCAGTGTCACCTTGTAGAAGAAAATCCGAAGCCACAGCGATGCCTCGGACGGCAACTCAAACGCAGCCGGGGGGCCGAGACCCCATCGATCGGTGACGGGGAGTGGGCCGCAAAAAACGCAAAAAACGCAAGACCTCGAGCATTTTCAGAATTAATCTTCAGTGAGAATTCACCCCCAACCCGGAGTGGGGAACACTAATCTCCACTGATCTTCACTCATCCCGAAGAGCTTTACGATTGAGCAGAATCTCAAAATCCGGCTCCGGATTAGTGTTGATTCGCGTGGATTAGTGTTCCAAATCTGCCACTGAAGACCAGTTCGGTAATGACTCTAACCAACTCTTCTTTTGCGTTTTTTGAGTTTCTTGCGGCCCCCATTCTGCGACCAACTCCTCGGAAGGTCTTGATGGCCTACACTGCGTGCGTTTACGAGAGGAGGCATGTCTGTCAAAGTTCATGCTGGCAAACTGGCCAGCCGTGGGCTGGGAATCGAGCGGCCAACTCTGCCGATTGACAGCTTGATTCGGTGGGCAAAACCCCGAATCCGGCTTTCAATCGAGGGGGTGAATCAACGCTTTGACCGACATTCCATGAGACATAACTGATATTCATTCAATGGGTTATGACAACTCGTTTTGCCACGACCCACGCTCCGTTCAGCCAGCAGCCCCTCTTGTTGCTTCCTGCCGGAACGGATACATCCATGCTCCGCCATGATCCCTTCCCCTCGATCACCCGAGGTTCCTCTCACCCGCTGGGAACAGGTTCTCCTGGTTCTCTGCGGACTGGGCGGACTGACGCTGTTGTTGATGGCCATGTGGCTCCAGCCTGACCCGCGAGGGTTTGGCACCCATCGACAGTTGGGGCTTCCGCCCTGCACGTTCAAGGTTCTGTTCGACATCCCGTGCCCCAGTTGTGGAGGGACGACCGCCTTTGCCCTCTTCGTTCGCGGACGATGGGTCGAGGCGCTTCGCTCCAACGCCGCTGCGGGGTTGCTGGCGGGGCTCTGTGCCTTGGGAGTTCCGTGGGTGGCGGGCAGCGTCTGGCACCGGCGGTATCTGGGGTTGCGTGAACCGTTGTTCGTGTTCGTCGTGATCCTGGGATCGCTGGCGGTGATCTCGCTGACGCAGTGGGGTTGCCGGTTGATGGGTTGGATCCCGTAAGGCGAGCGGCCAGTAGGACGGCCTTTCCAGGCCGTCCCGAGCGAACACATCACTCACGAATGGCCGGACAGAGTGGATCGTGAGGTTGGCCTTCGCTCTGGGACGGGCAGGAATGCCCGTCCTACGGCATCAGCCATGTGGCAGGCTTTCAGGCCT
>JAYSVZ010000631.1:0-3748 GCA_043718305.1 Planctomycetota bacterium
GAGCGGAAGGTGCTCCACCGTCAGGTCGCCGAGGATCACTATGTCGTACTGGTCCCAGGCATCCACGGTCGTCGGGAAAGTTTTCGTCTCCTGCCTCCGCCCTGTGGCAATCAGACGAGGGTGAAACAGCAACTCGTCGAGTTCCACTTTCGGATCGCGGCGGAACAGCTGCGCCAGGTAGCGGAACTCCCACCGAGGCATTTCGTCCGCCAGCAGCACCTTGATTTCGCTACGGGTCACATTGACTTCGAAGTCGCTTCGGTTGTTGAGTTCTGACAGCTCGCGCTCCAGCGGCGACACCTGAACCGAAAAACGCTGAAGACCGACTTCGCTCAGCTTTCGATCAAAACGAACACGTCGCGTGGCATAACCCGCATCGAGTGGAATCGTCCGCGTGTCGATCACCTGATCGTCCTGGAGCAATTGGACCACGCAGTTGTCGCCCGCGCAGTCATGAGCCTGGATGACGGCCTCGATGACGATGTCATCGTTGCGCATCGCCACCGTCGGCGTAAAGACCGCTTGAATCAACACGTCCCGCACGTACTGCGTATTCCCAATCGGAAGGACATACACCGGCAGCCCCTTCAGTGCCTCCGCAGCCACTCGCGGATTGACAGCCCCGATCGAATTGTGAGACGCATCCGTCAGCAGAATTGCCGCCGCAATCGGCTGCTCGCGACGGTCGCGGTCGAGTTGTTCGAGCACGGCGGAGAGGTTGGTTTCTCCCGTGTTCGTCTCAACACTTCCGTCATTGTTGTCATTGGTCGCCGTTGTGAGATCAGTCACCAAGCTTCGGCGAACCGACCCCGCTGTGGACTTCGAATCGGTCGAGGGATCTGGCTCGGCACCGGTTCCCTTTGGGGGACTGGCAGCGATCCGCGTCAATGCGTGGGACGACTGGTCGAACGTGCTGATTCGGATGTCGGCCTTCTCGGCGATCTCTTGCAGAACCCCCGACTCCAGCATCCCCATAAAATGTGCGACGCGACTGAGACGAGGTAAGCGCTCTAGTTCGGCGAGCGACCGTGACTGACTCGGATTTGATTCGACAGCCTCGGCAACTTTGGCCAGCTCGGTGAGTCGCCGCCGAATCGTACTGATGCGAATCTGAAGATCGGACAGGCTTTCCCGCCAGCCGCGATCGGTCGGTGTGCGTTGCTTTTTCAAAGCCTCACAGAGTTCATCGAACGCGGTGAACTCCGCACTCGTCAGATCCTTCGAGACTCGACGGGCCAGCGCCTTCGAGTCCGTATCGACCGTCCCTTGTTCCGCCAGGCCAGCAACCAGGACGGCCACATGCACCCGCACGCGATCCAGAGCCTCGCGAGCGGCTGAGGTGGCATCGACGACCAGACTCTCTCTCTGGTGCTGAGCCAGCGAGGAACTGGCCGACTGCAGATGCTGCTCCGCGATGACGGCTGCGGCAATGGCGGAGTCCGCCGCCCGCGTGATCGATGCGGAGGCCGTGCCGGACTGCATCAGCGCCCAGCGCACATCATCCGAGGAACCCGCCGGGTCGACCGTCTGCATACTGCCGCTGATATCGGCCATGAAGGCGACCGATTTGCGCGTCGTCGAGACCTCGACCAGCATCTTCGTCGGAGCCAGCAACATCCAGATCGCGATCCCCAGGGCTGTCGTTCGCAACAGCCAGAACAGGATCATCTGCCATCGCCCGAGGATCTGCCGCTCTTTGGCCAACGACCAAGTGAAGACTGCCAACAGACCCAGCGCAATGACCACCGCCACCCACGGGCTGATTGGCCCGTCGAGCGAAAAGTGTTCGGTGTTGATGGTGGTGGAGGGCATGGGTCTGTTCAGCGTTCCACATTCACGGGTGAGGGATGAGGTTTCGAGAACTCGGCCTTCCATTCCGACGCAGATCGGATGGCCTGGGGAGTGACGAGAGGCGCTGAACCGGATTGCTCCACGGTTTCCGGGATGGCTTCCACGCCGAACCGTTCGCGGGAGATCATCCCCGACAGCACCAACTCGACACTCATGAATCCGATGAGCAGCATCAACAGGAGCGGCCACACGGGATCGCGATGCGTGTGGCTGGCCATGTCGGAGGACTCTACGTTGCGGGTCAGACTGGCGGTGTCCTTCAGCAATTGGCGTTCAACATCGGAAAGATCCGCCAGGTTCGATTCCTGCACCGAGCGCTGCACATGGAACGGGATGGTCTCCCCCGACAAACCCAATTGCAGTTCATAATCACCCGGCAGCGTCGTGCGCGTCGAGCGGAACATCACGCCGTCCAGCAACGGCTCCGCAGCCAGTTCCACCGTGTCACCTGTTGGCGTCTTCAAGAACGCTTCGTGGTGGTTGCCCTCGGGCAGGTGCAGCACAATCGGATCACCCGGCAACAGATTGTGGCGTGTGGCCTGCGGCTGGGTCAGATAGTTCATCCAGTCCTGGACCATCACGACAAAGGCTTGGGACTTGGCCAGATCGCTCCAGTCACGCATCGTGAGGGGAATCCCCATGACGATCACGCGGCCTTGCCCGACGTACTTCTCGATGGCCAGCGGTTCCCCGTTACTCAAACCGAGCAACACGGAGACCTCTTCTGTGCGACTCGGTTGGGCAAACCGAAAGCGGCGGCGGACGCGAATCTCGCTGGTGTCGAGGCGATTGCTATCGGCGAGTTCGGCGGTGGCCGGATGACTGCGCCCCGCCGGGTTGATCACCGGACTCTTCTTCGCATCGGGTTCCGAAACGATGCCCTCGATCCCCAGCGCAGCCAGTCCTTCCCCGGCGGCGAACAGATGCTGGTTGAACATCTCCACATCACCTCGCGGCCCCATCGCGATCCACAGGCCACCCCCGTTCATCACGTATGCCTTGAGTCGATCGACCGCCACGGGGTCCAACTGCGTGAAGTTCGGAATGACCACCGCGCGGTATTCGGACAATCCGATGGAGGTCAGATCCTCGGGAGAAACCGTCACCGGGCGAAAGACGCTGTGCTCTTCGAGGGCGGTCCCATGCACCCAGCCCATCGCCGCCTGCAGGAAGAACGAATCCTGCTGAAGCTCCGCCTGTCCCGTCGCGGACTCGACCACCAGCACCGGGATTTCATCGCGGACTTCGATGACCACGCTGGCCCGATTGTCCGGCTCCAGATCGTCCGGTAGCTTGGCCGAATCGCCCACAAGCTCACACGACACCGAGTAGACTCCGGGACGCGTCAGCGTATGTCGCCAGGCCACCTCATGGGTGTTCCCCGGCGGCAGAGACGGCACGTCGGAAACGTTCTCTTCGCGTCCAGAGACCAGCCAGCGCAGCCGACATCCCGCTGACTCCGCCTTCGAATAATTCTGCACATGGGCTGTCAATGAAAAGGACTGGCCGACTCCGGTGAGGACACGCGATGACTTGATCGCATTGATCGCGATATTGTGAGAGGCCGCTGTCTTGGGCCGGACCTCCACCACATCGAGCTGCGTCGGGATGGTCGAGGTACGCAGGGTTTCCTGAAGCCGCTGCCATCCACTGGAATCGGACATCTTCCAGTCGGCAGCCTGACCATCCGTCACCAGGAGGATATTTCGATTCCGGGAATTGCCGGTGATGTCGGCCTGAACTGTGGTAAAGAGTGCAGCCAGGAGATCGCTGCCTCCCGAGGTCGGCTGAATGCTGGCCAGTTGGCGTTTCAGTTCCTCGGGCGATCCGTCGCTGATCTTCAGTTCGTGGGCCGTGACCCAGATCGGGTACGGCGAGGCTTGAAGGATGCGGACCA
>JAYSVZ010000632.1:0-11754 GCA_043718305.1 Planctomycetota bacterium
GTCGGTGAATTGACCCCCACGGGGTCTCGTCTCATCGCCCAGGGTTGCCCGCACGGCGGGAAACCCTGGGTTTCGATCGATTTCAGCCGTTTCAACCCCCACGGGGTTGCGTCAGTCATCAGACGCAACCCCGTGGGGGTTGAACGGCATTCGATATGCGACTGCCCCAGGGTCTGCCGCTGCGCAGCCGACCCTGGGCTACGAGACGAGACCCCGTCGGGGTCAAAGACCGAAACGTTTTCGAATTCACCGACGATTGAGACGCACACAGATGGAAGTTGATCGGGTTGGCGACGGCTGAAAGTTTTGGGGAGGGCTCGTATACTGTCTTCTCTCCTTGCCACTCACTCTCGGCGGGAGAACATCCTGATTCTCGATTCGGAACGACTGACCGATGCTTGACCACGACCTTCGCAATAGTTGCCTGAACCTTGTCGAGCGGATTACCCAGCTCAAGGACTCTCTTTGACTACGCTGGTAAGCAGAAGCGGTTCACGACACTTGAAGAGGCGATGGCGGCTCCGAACTTTTGGGACAATTCGGAGGCCGCTCAGAAGACCATTGATGAGCGGAGGTTGCTGACGAAGCAGCTTGTACCGCTGCTGAAGCTGGGGCAGGGGGCGGATGATCTCGGGGTTCTGCTCGAGTTCGCTGCGGAGGACGATTCGGTCGTTTCCGATGTTCGCGAGCAGCAAGAGGCGCTGGGCAAGCAGCTGTACGATGCTGAGTTGCAAGCGAGCATGTCGCGCGTGGAAGACGCGGGGAACGCGTTTATGACGGTTCAGGCGGGTGAAGGAGGGACCGACTCCGCCGACTTCGCACAGATGCTGGTGCGGATGTACTCGCGCTGGGCGGAAGAGCACGATGTGAAGGTCGAACTCCTGGATGAATCGCCGGGAGAAGAGGCGGGGATTCGCAGCGCGACCTTGCACTTCAAGGGGGACTACGCCTTCGGCTTTCTCAAGGGAGAGACGGGTAATCATCGCCTGATCCGGATTAGCCCGTTCGATTCTCAAGGGCGACGGCACACGGCCTTTGCCGCTGTCGACGTGACGCCCGATTTGAATGATGAGAACATCGTCGAGATCGATTGGGCCAAGGATATTCGCGAGGACGTCTATCGCGCGAGCGGGGCCGGGGGGCAGCACGTCAACAAGACGAGTTCGGCCATCCGGCTGACTCATCTGCCGACGAACGTCGTGGCCACCTGTCAGAACGAACGCAGCCAGCATCAGAACCGGGCTGCGGCGCGGAAGATGTTGATCGCCAAGATCTATCAGCTCGGCGAAGAAAAGAAGGCGGCCTCGGTGGCGGCGCGGCGGGGCGAGAAGTGCAAGATCGGGTTCGGCGGCCAGACGATCCGGAACTACGTCTTGCAACCCGAGCAGTTTGTGAAGGACACGCGGAGTGACCTGAAGACGAACAACCCGCTTGAAGTGCTGGACGGGAAGCTGGATGAGTTCTTTGAGGCTTACCTGCGGTGGAGTATCACCGGGGTGTAGCGAGTCGAGGGGCCGTGGTCCGTGCGGCCCCGCCGATCCGGGGGCATTCGCCCATTGGCGGTAATTCGCGGTATGCCAGTCGCGGAGCGACTGGCCTACGTGGCTCGGTCGCTCCCCGACCGAGCATCAAGGGGATACCGCCAATCGGCGAATGCACCCCGCCGATCCCGCCGGGTGGCTCGCGTGTTGATCGATCGCGTGCGAGGCGGTAACCTCTGAAGGGGGAGCATCCGGAGATGTCGCGTCTGGCGGATCGGATGACCCTCGCAACAGACAGACTCAGTCCTGGGATGGACCCTGGGGCGGTTGCTGCAACGTCGATGCCATTTCTTTCGCGGAATGCTCCATGGCCAGTGTCACGTTTCAAGTCTTGGAAGGTCTCGAAGCGGGACATCTGTACTGCGATCTCGAGACCCCCGTGACGATCGGTCGAGAGGAAGACAACGATATCCGGCTCAACGACGATCGCGTGAGCCGCTTTCACGCCAAGATTCAGGAAGACGCCGGTCGGGTCATTATGACCGACCTGGAAAGCACCAATGGCACCCGCATCAACGGGCATCCGGTCCGCATGCGCGTCCTTCAATTCGGCGACCAGATCCTGTTCGGTCGATGCCTGCTCGTCTACGGCAGCCCGGAACAGTTGCTGGGGATCTCGGCCCGTCCCAAGAAGTCGGACTCAGGGCTGTCGATTCTCCCCCCCAACAAGGATGAAGATGAGGAGGGAACCCACCTCCCGATTCCCGAAGAGCCGGTCCCGCCCCCCAGCCCCTTTGGCCATCGTCCCGAACCTCCGGAACAGCTCAGTCCGCTGCAGGCTGTGCAAGTTTCTGACATGGTGTCGTATGTGCGGTCGATCGTGCTGTTCGTTCTGGAGAGTGGTGAAGAGCAGCGTCCGGTTCCGTTGAAGGGATCCGTTCGGATGACCGTTCCGCCCGACAGTTGGCATCTCCTGCAGAAGTTGCAGTTGGATCTGTCGCAGTTCCTGCGCGAGATCGCCGATCCGAACAGGTGAGTCGGAGTGCGCGTGCCGTGAACTCTCGGGGAGAGGCCGATAGACTAGATCGCCACCTCGGGAACGCTCCCTTCTTCCGCCCTGAAAGGGCACCGACAAACCAGCCCAGGGCAACGCCCTGGGTATCGATTCCGCCCTGTTCGGCAAGCCCTGAAAGGGCGGCACAATGCGAGGCCCAGCCTGTTTCGCCCTTTCAGGGCTGAGAGCGTGGGGGACTCCGCGACCTGGGGCGGCGCTCCCGTGGGTCGCTCTGCCCCAGGCTGGTTTGTGGCTGCCCCGTTGGGGCGGAGGAGGGAGGCTTTGGTGACGATCGCGTCGGGTGCTGCTTCAATTCCGCTGTGGAGGACTAGATCGAATGAGCGCCCCGTCTCCGATGACCACTGATCCCCTTCAGGAAGAGTTCTTCCTGACCGATGCCGCGCGATTGCGGCGGTGGTTGCCGTGGTTGCATTTACCAACCGCGCTGCGGATGGCGTGCGATCCTCGCAAAGTGATTCTTGCGATGGTGGCCTTGGTGTTGCTCGCGTTGCCGGCGTTACTGCGTCAGGGATTCGACGAGGACTCGATCACCGAAGCCCATCGGCTTCCGTGGTCGGCAGGTGTCCTGTTTCGCGATCTGGATGAGCCGCTCCCATCCGCAGAAGCGATGCTCGCCAATCCTCTACGGCCCGTGCATTTCGCAGTTTCTCAGGGGCCGCAAGTGCTGACCCCCGTGACGCAGGTTTTGCACCAGGGCCGGTCGCTCGTCGAGGCCAAGTTCCGGTGGGGCCGGACCTCGCTGGGCATTGTGGAGATCCTCTGGACGTGGGCGGTGTGGGCGGTCTTTGGGACATTCATTTGTCGTTTGGCGGCTCTCGATTTCTTGGGGCGGGATGTCGGTTGGAGTGAGGCTTGGCGCTTCTGCCGATCGCGGGTGGGGGCCGCCTTTACTGCTCCGTTACTCCCGCTGGTCGGCGTGCTGGGACTTTGGATTCCGTGTTTAATCGCCGGGTGGATCACTCGGATTCCGGCGATCGGCGAGCCGCTGGTGGCCGTCGGTTGGGTGCTTGTCTGGGGCTGTGGAGCGGGGCTCGCGCTGTTGCTGCTGGGGCTGACGCTCTGTTGGCCGCTCATGATTGCTACCGTCGGGGTCGAGGGGACCGATGCTTTTGACGGTCTGAGTCGGTCGTACAATTATCTGTTCAGCCGCCCCTGGTATCTGCTGTGGATGGTGTTGATCGCTCTGGTCGTCGGCGGGGGCGGTCTGTTCGCCGCGCGTTGGCTGGCAGCGGGGGCGGAGACGCTGGCTCTCCAGTCTTTTGCTGCGGGGGCCAACGATGTGACGGTCTCCCAGTTCCAGCCCCACTCGCCGTTGGAGGGAATCTCGGCGGAGATCGTCCAGTTTTGGCACCGCCTGATTCGCCTGGGGATTCATGCGTTCGCGCACAGCTACTTTTGGACCGCTGTCACAGTGATCTTTCTCCTCTTGCGAAAGAGCGTCGACTCCACTCCGCTCGATCAATTAGGCGAGGACCGCCGGCCCTCTATTGGGGAGTTGCCGCTGGCTGGAATTCCCGCAGCCGAACGACGAGAGAAGGGTATGCCCCCTTCACCGGTGCCTCCTTCGCCGTAATCGGTCGAGCTCGTCCTTCCGTTCTCCGAGGCAGACCCCCGCGATGATGGCCGCTCCACTACTCACGTCGGTGGTCTGCTTGCTGTTCGCTCGTTGGTCGCTCGTGCGGCGCGCTATTCCAAGTCGCCGTCAGTGGATCATGAAGGCTCTCCGAGGTCTCGATCGATTTTTCCACCGCATCAATCAGAATCGCGTCACGCAGAGCCGGGTTCTGATTCAAGACAATGAACCGCTGCCGATCGATGCTCCGATCGCCTGGCGCGAGACGAAGAAGCGGGCCTTTGGTACGCTGCGATATCTGATCCGAATGTTGATTTTGATCGAAGTCCCGACTGCATTTTTCTGCGTGCTGTTTCTGTTGCTCACGATCTTCAACCTTCGCAATGACGCGAACCGGAGCGAGACGATGGTCTTCCTGCGTGCCCAAAGCCCGCTGCTCTTGTTCGAGGCCGTTGAAAATGGCGATATGGGAGCATGGACCGGGACGATTAGCCTGATCGCTCTCATCGAGTATGTGTCGATCACACTGGTCCTGCGCGAGCTTTGCCTCAGTGGGGCATCGCGATTTCTCGGAAGGCCAGAGACCGTCAAGTCGTGGTGCAAAGTGCGTCTCGCACTCGGCGCAAACCACTGTACAGAAATCACCTTGAGTCGTTTTTGACTTTCCCGATAGAGTCCTCGTGTACTCTGAGTGATGGTCCGCACATTGCCAAGGCGATGGATCGCCTTGCGATGTGGCGAACAGCTTCGAGTGCCACATCGGGGACGCGTTCGCGTGGACTATCAGTTCGGATCACCCGCCAAGATCTGCGCAGCCAGCGGACAGCCACTTCTGCCCGGAGCGGAGTGTGTTTCCGCTTTGGTCGAGCAGGGGGGGCGCTTGGTGCGACTCGATTTCCTGCTGGCGAACTGGACGGGAGAGCCACCACACACCGTCGGCACGTGGCGGTTTCGCGTCCCTGAGGCGACAGCCCAGCAACAGCGGGTGCTCGACACCGACACCCTGCTCAGGTTCTTCGAGCAACTGACGGAAGATGCCAACCCCGGCCTGGAGCGGATGCGGTACGTGTTGGCCCTGCTCCTGATTCAGCGGCGGCGACTGAAGCTGGACGGATCCCGGCGAGACGGCGAAGCAGAGTGGCTCCAATTCCAGGGGTCAAAAGGGGAAGGCCCCTATGAAGTTCAGGACCAACCACTGACAGCCGACGAGATCACTCAACTGCAGACAGAGATGGCGGCCCAGATTCACGCCCAGGAACGTCGGGCGGCGTGACCACGTGCTGGCCCGTTTCCCAGCGTCATCAAGTTGGCACAAGGATGTGCGATGAACCCACAACCCATGAATCCGATCCATCGCACCTGGCGCATGCTCAGCAGTGCCTTGCTGGCGGGGGTGTTACTGACCGGTTCCACGGGTTGTATGTCATTCAGCCTCTGGGGGCGCAAGCCAGCGGCACTGACTCAAACCGAACCGCCGCTCCCGGCGACGGCGACCGCCGAGGAGGTTCTCGCGCGGGTCAATAAGAACTGCTACAGCGAATATTCTCCGGATGGTTTGAAGCGATACCGTTGCGATGACATGCGCGTGACGATGCATGGCGTCCCAGCCCCGATGAAGGCCTCGATGGTTGTCGAGGCCCCTCGCAATCTGCGAATTCGAGTCAACAATCCCTTAACGGGCGGCGAGGGACTCGATGTCGGCTCGAACGGTGAGAACTTCTGGTACTGGCAAAAAGGGGCTCAACCCGACAACGTCCTGGTCTGCAACCACGACCACATCGCCTACGCCACACAAATCATGTCGTTGCCGCTGCCATTTCGGCCAGACTGGCTGATGGAGGTGTTGGGTGTCGAACCGATCTCCGGAAGCGATTACGAAATCCGCCGCACGAATCAGAACTCTCCCATCGTCGAACTCGTTTCGGTCCAGAGAACTCCCGATCAGCAAGCTGTCCGCCGAATCGCCAAGGTCAATACTCGGGTGGGCGTAGTCCTGGAGCACCGGGTCGAATCGATCGAAGGCCAAATGATCGCGCGGGCGACGCTGAAGCGGCACTTCCGTGACCCTTCCACGCGACTCGTGCTGCCCCGTGAGATTCAGATCGAATGGCCCGCCGCCGGACAGCAACTCTCGCTCTCGATGGTCCTGAATTCCGTCGAATTCAATTCCGCCCCCGAGGCGACCGCCATGTGGCAGCCGCCACCCATTCCCGGCAGTCCCCCGCTCGATCTGGGCCGGATGGCGATGCAGCAGTTGGGGATCAATGCGACTGAAGTCGCCAAAACTTCGAAGTCGCGCGACATCCCGAGAAAGTCGGGTTCAGCAACCCTGGATGACATGGAGAGCGAGCCCCCGACCGATCAAGACCCGGCTGCCCCGTCGACGGAACCCGCCGAACAGTGGGCCGAGGCCGAAGACCCCCTCGAAACGATCGAACGCCCGATTCGGCAAACGGCCGAGGCGGTGACCGAGGATGCACCCGGTGGGACGTTCTCTCAACCAGCTTTCGAACCGGCAGACACGATACCGTTGAGTGAGGAGAGCGTGCCTCCCGAGACCTCCGATGAAGATCCCCGACCGTTCCCAGACTGAGACGGTCATTCCCTGAGCCTTCAGCGGTCAGCTTTCAGCAATCAGCCAGCACCCTCCGGCTCCCCTCTCCCCCCGGGAGAGGGGTTAGGGAGTGAGGCGAGACAACTCCCGAATTGACTCTGGCTGAGGGCCGAATACTCTGACTAAAGACCAATTCTAAAAGTGCCTTAACTCGGCAATTCGACATTGTGATAGACATCCTGCACATCGTCGCAATCGTTCAGCATATCAAACAGCTTTTGGAACACCGGCAGGTCGTCCGCATTGAGTGACTTGCTGGACTGAGGGAGAAAGGTGACTTCCTGGACTTCCAATTCGGTCTTCGGAAACGCTTCCAAGAGCGCGGCCTTGGCTTTGTAAAACTCGCTGGGGGGGGCAAAGATTGTCAGGTGGCCCGCTTGGCTTTCGATGTCATCGAGATTGATGTCGGCGTTGAGCATCGCTTCCATCACTTCCTCTTCGTTGTCCCCGGGGAAGGACAGAACCGCCAGGTGGTCAAAGTAGAGCGCGGCCGATCCCGCCGCCCCCAACTTGCAGCCGGACTTGTTGAAGCAGTTGCGGATCTCGGCGATCGTCCGCACCACGTTATCCGTCAAGCAATCGACGATGACCAGCGAGCCGCCGGGACCGAACCCCTCGTAGCGGGCGGAGTGGAAGTCCTCGCCGCCCGTGCCTGCGGCCTTCTGAATCGCCTTTTCGATGACGTGGCTGGGTACTTGATCCTTCTTGGCTTTCTCCACCATGCTGCGCAAGGCCGGATTGGCCTCGGGGTTCGGCACGCCGTTCTTGGCGACGACGTACAACTGCTTGGCGTACTTGGAGTACAGCTTGGTCTTTTGTGCGGCAGTCTTGAAGATCGCGTTCTTGCGATTCTCGAAGTTTCTTCCCATGACAGTTCTCGTCTTCTCAGTTCTCGTCGTCGTCGGGTGGCGGAATGCGCGGCGTTTGCGGAACACGTCGGTCGCAGGATTCGTCAGAATTCTGCCTGGCTGGACTTCAGGCTCCGCTCGCCAGTCTACCGAGCTGTAACGATGTCCCAGCGTCTTTCAATCTCCGGTGGCGGTCAGATGCAGCGTACTCCCACAAGAGGTTACGGGGGACAGACTCGCCTTTCAATCCCGCTGGTTCGCGCATCACCCCGATGTCCAATGCAAGGCCTGGAGTAAACCCCTATCCTCGGTGGTCCGCCCTCGGCGTGGGGAGCGTGTGCGGCTCGACGACCAATCCGTACATCTCCGGTCGGCGATCGGCCATGCGGTCGATGATATGCTTGTCCGGGACGCGGACGATTCGCTTCTGGCGGGCAAGGAGCGGGTCGATCTCGGCGGTGATGATCGCGGCATCCATGCCCGAAGAATTCGCGATCGCTTGGCCATTCGGGGCGCAGATACTGCTCTCGCCGATGAACTGGAACCCGCGTTCATCGCCCACGCGATTGACGGCTGCGAAGTAGACTTGGTTCTCCATCGCGCGGCAGGGGATGGAGCACGAGGCCATGATCTCGGCACCTGGTGGCCAGTTGGTCGGCAGGGCGATCAGGTCCGCTCCGAGGAGGGCCAAACTTCTCGCCGCCTCGGGAAAGGCGGCGTCGTAGCAGATCAGCATCCCGATGCGGAGGCCATTGACCTCGTGTACGGCAAACGGGCGGTCCCCCGGTGTCGTGAACATATCGACGCCCAGATAGGGCAAATGAACCTTGCGATAGATCGCTTCCATGCCGCGCGGACCGGTCAGCACGGCGACATTGAACACCCGGTCACCGTCGCGCTCCAGCATCCCGAAGATGGCGTGCGTCTTCAGTTCCCGACAAATCGCGGACATTCTTCGGATGGCTTGGCCATCGAGGGCTTCCGCGTACGGGAGCGCCTCTTCGAGTGACGCAAAGCAGTACCCCGGAACCGCACACTCCGGGAAGATTGTCAGCTCCGCTCCCTCGGCTGCGGTGACCCGAAGATGGTCGACCATCCGCGAAACATTGACCGCGTTATCGCGGAGCGTGATGTCCATTTGGACGCCAGCGATTTTCATGACGGAACTCCTAACAATTCGAGAGATCTTCCACTCTGAAAGGCGATTGTTCTACAAAGTCGAGGAATAGTCCAGCCGACGCCCCGGGCGTAGCCCATGGGGGCGTTCGAAAGTGTGAGGACGGCCCTTTCTGGCGGGGTCGCGACTTCGATCCTTTCGGGGCCGTTTGCGCAAGGCCGTCAAGCGGGGAATTGACTCCTGACTGATCGATCCAGAACTGTCACAATCCACATTCGTCGCAGAAGTCGTCAGACTTCAGCTCCAAACCCGTGTGATCCCAATCCCCCTGATGACGAGAGGTTCATGACTGAATCCGGTAGCTCACTGTTGAACGTCGCCCTGGCTGCGGCGAAGGCGGGCGGCGATGTGTTGATGAGCTACTTTCGTCAGGGGGTGTCGATCCGCTGCAAAGGCGGCGAGAGTGCCGACCTAGTCTCCGAAGCCGATGTCAATGCAGAGCAGGCGGTCATCCGCGTGATTCATCAGGCGTTCCCCGAGCACGCGATTCTCGGCGAGGAGTCCGCCACCGACACCGACCCGAACTCTCCGGCGCTGTGGGTGATTGACCCGCTGGATGGCACCACGAATTTCCTGCACGATGTGCCGCACTTCGCCGTGTCGATCGGTTACTTCGAGTATGGCCAGCCGGTCTGTGGCGTGGTCTGGAATCCGGCCCGCGAGGACATGTACTCGGCGCTCAAAGGCCAGGGGGCCACCTTCAACGGACGCCCCATCCGTGTCAGCTCCACCGATCGGCTCGACCTGTCGCTGATCGGGACCGGCTTCTCGGTCGTTCGCGATGCCAAGCTGGGGGCGACTCTGGGGGCCATCGAAGACCTCTTCGGCCTGAACATTCACTGCATCCGGCGGTTCGGGTCCGCAGCGCTCGACCTGTGCCAAGTTGCCAGCGGACTCTACGGAGCCTACTTCGAGTACCAGCTCTCCGCCTGGGACTTCGCCGCCGGGATGCTGATCGTGCAGGAGGCGGGCGGAAAGGTCACGAACGGTCGCGGGGAGCCGCTGACGTTGACGAAGTCGAGCATTCTGGCCTCGAATCGGTTGCTGCACCCGCCGATGTTGGAGATCGTGGGTCGGCACCATGAGCGGTTTTGATGTCGTGAGAGCGAGTCCGACCCAACGACGAGCGTCACCGGGCGGCGACGACGCCCGCCACTCAGCCTGGGGTGTCGAAAGATTCCCCCTGATTTCCATCGACCGTTTTGCATAGAATGCCGCTCAAGTCCCGTGGGTCGACTGGGCGACCCGCCTGAGCCACACGGAAGTTCCCAGGAGTCTCGCATGTTCACCCAGTTCCGCAATGTCCGTTCGGTCGCGATGGCGTTGGTGCTGTTCGCCAGTTCGACCTCCGCACTCTTCGCCCAGCATCGTGGCGGAGGTCACAGCGGTCACTCCCATTACGGAGGGGGAGGCTTCGGAGGAGGCTACGGCGGCTCGGGTTACCGTAGCGGTGGCGGAATCTCCATCGGCGGGGGCGGAATCCGCATCGGGATCGGCAGCGGCTATGGCGGCGGGTACTACGACGGTGGGTACGGGGGCTATCGCAGCGGTTATGGTCTGGGATACTCGTCGGGTTACAGCGACAACTATTACTCATCCCCGTCATACGGCTACTCGGGCTACCGATCGAACGTCTACATCGCCCCGCGTTATGTGGCCCCAACTCCGGTCTATACGTACACCCAGCCGAGCTACGCCGTGCCATACACCTACGCCAGCCCGCCGTCGAGGGTGATTTATCAATCCCCAACTGTCCAACCGACTGTCGTGGTTTCTCAATCTTCGAGAATCTCCGCCCCGCAGGACCGTGGGCAGCGGACCAACCTGCCATCGGTCAGCTTCGGAGCGCGGGCGCACCTCAGCGAATTGGCGATTGCCGTCACCGATCGGACCACCGCGCTCTGTGCTAATCTTCAGGCCAACTACCAGAGCAACCCGCAGTTCGACGAGGTCTACCGCGACACCGCACTGCTGATCAGCAGTGCCCAGCAGTTGCCCTCACAGGCCAGCGATGCCCAGGCTCTCCTGGCGACCGTCTCGGACATGAATGTCATTCTCGAAGCGGTCTCGCCCGCGATTGAACGCTGGCAGCCGGCGAGTGGCCCATCCGTCTCCGCCGCCAGCCAATTGAGTGGGGTCACCTCGGCTCTGAATCTGCTCTCGGTCGACGCGGGTTTCGATCCACGTCAGACCGTCGTCCGCCGTCCGGCGGCCGTGGCCCCGACTCCAGCTCCGGCTTTGGACCCTGTTCCAGCGCCGTAAGGTGGCCCCTGTCGACAGGCGTGGTGGTTTTTCGGTGCCACTTCTATGAAAATCTGTGGCCCGTCAAGTGAGAATCTTTCGACCGGAAGGTGAACGCCGCGGGGATCCCCATCTTCGATCCGAGCATCGGCCTTATAATCCGCCGCATGGGCTGTGACGCTAGACACTTGGGCTGTATGAGTCCCCCGGCCTAGGTTGTCGACGTTGATGATCGTGCCATGACCATACGGATCGAAGCTGCCTTGCATGCGACCGCAACAGGTGGAAGCTGGACACTTGGGATTCAAGGTGACGCGTGGACGACTTCGCAGGCAGCGAGCCAAACTGGTTGGACACTTGGGATTCGCCGGGTGCCACTGGCGAGGGCCTTGACTCGCCAGTGTGAATAGCATTTCAACGTCCGCGAAACACTGGCGGCCCAAAGCGACCGCCAGTGGCACCCCAAGTCAGTCCTCATTCGGTGGTCGAGTCTCTGTCGTCAGTGGCACCCGGCGCAGCAGAAAGAGGTTCTTGTATTGAGAGGTTTGTCCCGTAGAACCTCTTATGCCCAGGCACACCGGTAGGCTCCAATGCGAGCCAACCGCTGCCACCCCGCGCATCTTGACTCGATTCTCATTTTGGATTGGATCGATAACTGCCGTGATCGCAAGACCGCGACTTAACTGGTGCGGCTATTGGGAGGATCCAAATCGGCATCGCCATCCCCAGGAGCCACTCACACGCC
>JAYSVZ010000633.1:0-3744 GCA_043718305.1 Planctomycetota bacterium
GCGAACCACTATCCTCGGCAACTCTCGGGGGGACAGGAACAGCGTGTGGGCATTGCCCGCGCGATCGTGGCCGATCCCACAGTCGTCGTGGCCGATGAACCGACCGGTGACCTTGATGAGACCACATCGGGCCAGATTCTCGATCTCCTGCAACGTCTCAATCGAGAACTCGGGACGACGTTCCTCATGGTGACCCACGATCCCGACGCCGCTGCAATCGCCGGTCGTCGGCTGCGGCTGGAACAGGGACGGCTGGTCGAAGTCGCAGACCATGTTCCAGTTCCAGCAGCCTTGGAGGTCCAGTAATGTTTCGATTTCTGCCCTACCTGCTCAAGACACTGTGGCGACATCGCACGCGGACGTTGCTGACCGTGAGTGGGTCAGCTGTGGCGTTGTTTGTGTTCTCGTTCGTCCTCTCGGTCCAAGTCGGGCTGAAGCAATTGACCGAGCAGGACGACTCGGTCTTGGTCGTGTTCCAGGCCAACAAATTCTGCCCGGCGACGAGTCACTTGCCGCAGGATTATGAACTCAAGATTCGGGAGATTCCCGGTGTTCGCAACGTCGTGCCGATCCAGGTCTTCACGAACAACTGCCGTGCCAGCTTGGACGTGGTCGTGTTTTATGGCGTTCCCGCCGAGCAGGTGCGGCAGGCCCGAGACTTCACGCTGCAATCGGGGAATTGGTCCGAGTTTGAAACCCATCAGGACGCCGGGATCGTCGGTCAACGGCTCGCCACACGGCGGAATCTCAAGACAGGTGACAAGTTCACGGTGGGGACGGTCAATGTCACCGTGGCCGGGATCTTCACGAGTCGGATTCCGTCCGAAGAGGACTACGTCTATTGTCATCTGGGGTTCTTGCAGCGTACACGCGGTCTGGACCTCGTGGGGACCGTCACGCAACACGAAGTGTACCTCGCTCCCGGAGCTGATCCCGCGACGGTCGCGAGCGCGATTGATGAACGCCTCAAGGGCGGAACCGTCCGGACCGACACCCGCACGAAGGGAGTGTTCCAAGCCTCCAGTCTGGCAGACCTGATCGATCTGATCGACTTGTCGAAGTACCTGGGCTACGCCTGTTTGGGTTTGATGACGGTCCTCCTCTCGACAACGACCATCATGACCGTTGAGGACCGCGTCCAGCAACACGCAGTCCTCCAAACCCTGGGTGTCTCCACGGGACGAATCTTTCGATTGGTCTTGGCCGAGTGTCTGCTGCTCAGCGTGCTGGGAGGCTGCATCGGCATGTTCGCAGCTGCGGCGACGTTGACCTTCAGCGGGATGTCGATCGGGGCGGAAGCGGTGACGATCGCCTTCACGCCATCGGTCGAGGTCTTGGTGACTGGTGCCGTGGTCACAGTGATCGTGGGCGTGATCGCGGGCCTCGCGCCCGCGTGGCGTGCGTCACGAGCCGAGATCGTTCCGGCACTTCGGTCGATCGGATGACGATCAGGGCTTTACAGTCACTGGATGATCAAGTTTTATCTGCCAATTGAGAACAAGCCCCATGACTGAAAAGATGCGAATTGAGTTGACTCTCTTGATGCCTGCGGTGCCGGATGCGCGCGACACGTGTGTCACACGACTCAGCGATTTGCTGAGAGCGAAAGAGGGGATTGCAGACGCACACTGGGTGGACTCGGATGCCAATGTCCATCCGGGCGGAGTGAATGTTGTGTTCGCCGATGGATCGACGCGGTTTGTGGCCCAGGAGATTGACTGGAAGGTCTGGCGAGCGGTTGGTTCTATGGGAGGGGGCGAGGTGGTGCATGACTTCTAGAGCACGTTCAGAAATGGCCATCAGCCATCAGTTGCACCGTCGCCGAAAAGCTCTCGGGAGAGTCGGTCCCTGCGGGTGGACGGACGCTGATTCCGATCAACGTCGACATGCCGACCTATGGCAAAAAGCCAACTAATCTGACGATCACGACCGACACCGCTGCGATCCCGCCGACTGTAGTCAAGATCGACCTGCTCGGCCCCGATCACCCCGTCCCGATGATCGAAGGCTCCTCTCAACGCTTTCAACTCACAGCCCAGTCCCCCGGCGAAACGGTCTCGCAAGAGTTCGAAATCCAAACGGTCGAGAAGCTCGGCGAAGAGCCGTGGGTCACGGGATTGGTGGCTTCGCTCTCGAAGGCGGAGATCAAGTTGCTGGCGGTCGAAATGACCTCTGAGAACAGGTTACTCAAGATCATGCGGCGGACCTATCGCTACGAAATCCGCTTCCCCGGCCCCAAGGATGAACACCAAGTCATTCACTGCTCGGTCAAAGAACGAACCCGCACCGCCCCCGTCTCCGCCGTCGACCTACCCACGTTTCGCTGTACGCTGACCCCGGCGTTGCAGGCTGCGAATTGATGAGCCAGCATGTTCGCTTCATCTCTGCGGTGCAGTCAGCGGTCGCTTCTCGATCGGCAGTTTGCGTACGTCGTCCTGGCGGAGTTTTTTGATCAGTTCCAGATCCTGTTTCGCTGCGGGGTAATCGGGTTTGATCTTGATCGCATCCTGAATGTACCGCTCGGCCTGATCGAGATTCTGGCGGAGAATCGACACGCTCCCCATCCCATTGAGGGCACTGGGGTCACGCGGTTGGATGTCTAATACGCCCGAGAAGCTCACCTGGGCCTTCTGGAGTTCGACTTCAAACTTGTCATCAAGGGCATGTTCGCGATAGCTGATCGCACGGTTTTTGTGGTTGTAGCCTTGTAGATTCATCAACGTCAGATCGTCAGGAAACTTTTGAATCGCAGCATCAACGCGGTCCTCGGCCTGTTGCTGGGCCGCATCGGCTTCGGCCCAGCGGTTCTGTTGCAGAGCTGCAAAAAACTTCGCCTGATCTGCGGCCACCTGAATGATGACCGGTGCGCGGGCTGTCATCCATGATTCGAGATTGTCGAGCGAGGGATCGTTGGCTTCAATCCACTGCTCACATCCGTGGTAACCCACACTCAGCATCTCGTCGGGCACGGCGGACAAATCGCTCTGTGGATCATCCCACTTCGGACCGCCCCACCAGACCGCAGCATACATCAGCTTGGCCTTCAGAGGGTCCGTCCTTCCAGCGACGCAAGCTTCAAAGAACATCCGGTGAACCTGTCTCCAAGGGAGTTTGCGGTACTGGTCCCGGCACCTGGTCTGATTAAACTCCTGGCAATAGGCATCATGCACGATGGCCGCCTTGAGAAACGATTCCTCAAAGCGACCGTCCGTAATCCACAGCGCCAATCGCGGCACCGAAGCCCCGTCAGTCCAGGTTCCCTGGGGGGCTTTCCATTGATTCCCTTGAGCATCGACGAAGATCAGCTCCTTGTCGACGAGCTCTTTCTTATTCTCGCCTGGTACTTCTTTGAGCGTGATGGCGACCGGATCGAATGTCCCAGGTTTTGGAATCGAGGAGTAGATGATATAGACGGCAACTAACGCCGCACAAAGCAGGCCCACCGCGATCATTCGAATTTTGAAAGACATGCTCGACACCTTTGTTCTGATCGCCGCAGAGGGCACCCCGTCGAAGAGACTGAAGCCATGGGAAGGCAACCCAGCGGGGGGCCGTTGGAAGAGACCGGCGACTCCTCGAAAATTCCGCCTAGACTATATTCCTAGTAACATTGCGTGACAAGTTGCCTCGGGCACACCTGAAATCTGGTGTGCGGCCAGATTTTATGGCGGGGGTAAGTCTTAGGGGCGTATGAGCTTCCAGAATTTCTCGGTCAAGCGGCTTTGGTGGACGGACTCGATGGTG